>CAZDFL010000074.1:0-7183 GCA_964504835.1 uncultured Zetaproteobacteria bacterium | reverse complement strand
CATGAGCGTGTTTCAACAATTATTCACCCGCAAGATGCTAATCTGCATTTTTACCGGCTTTGCATCTGGCCTACCGTTATATTTACTACTCAATCTGGTGCCTGCCTGGCTCAGGAGCGAACAGGTCGATTTGACCACGATTGGCTTGTTTGCGCTGATTCAGTTCCCTTATACATGGAAATTTATGTGGGCACCGTTGTTGGATCGCTATGCCTTACCATGGCTGGGGCGCAGGCGTGGCTGGATGCTGCTGTCGCAAGCCGGTCTGTTGGCGGTGATTGCCTCGATGGGGGCATTCTCGCCGAAGACGGAGCTGGATATGATCGTGTTATTCGCAACCCTGCTGGCCTTGCTCTCGGCCACCCAGGATATTGCGCTGGATGCCTACCGCCGTGAATTGCTATCTGATCTGGAGTTGGGGCTGGGCAATTCGGTGCATGTGAATGCTTATCGAGTAGCCGGACTGGTGCCGGGTTCGTTATCACTTATTCTGGCCGATCATCTGGCCTGGAGTACGGTATTTATCATTACGGCGCTGTTTATGCTGCCGGGCATGGTGATGACATTAATGGTGTCCGAGCCGCATCGCGCTGCGCCGCCGAAAACGCTGAGGGAAGCTGTCGTAGAACCGTTCCACGAATTTATCGGGCGTGCAGGCGTGCAGGGTGCATTGATGGTGTTGGCGTTCATCTTCCTCTACAAGCTGGGTGACAGCATGTGTACGGCGCTGGCGACGCCATTTTATCTCGATATGGGTTATTCAAAAACACAGATCGGCCTGATTGCCAAAAATGCCGGTTTGTGGCCTGCCGTCATTGGCGGCTTGCTGGGCGGCTTATGGATGGTCAAAATCGGTATCAATCGCGCCTTGTGGTTGTTCGGACTGGTGCAACTGGGGTCGATTTTCGGTTTTGTATGGCTGGCATCGCTGGGGCCACAGGAGACGATCACGGCCAGTGAACTGACCCGACTGGCACTGGTCATCGGTCTGGAAGCATTTGGTGTCGGTGTCGGAACCGCTGCTTTTGTCGCATATATTGCCCGCTCCACCCACCCGGCCTACACCGCCACCCAGTTTGCCCTGTTTACCAGCCTGGCGGCGGTGCCAAGAACCTTTGTGAATGCGGGCACCGGCTGGCTGGTCGAAAGCATGGGGTGGACTGATTTTTTTCTACTCTGCGCCGCACTGGCTGTGCCGGGCATGCTGTTGTTGTTCAAGGTCGCACCGTGGAATGTGCAATCGGCACAGCAAACCGCAGAGGAGTAATTCCCGCCGAGCCGCGTACCAGTCAGCGGAACCTGGGCCATTTTTTGAAGCGTAACTCCAAGCCCGAGACCGAAGGCATTCAGGGGACCTGGAAAGTTGATGCCAAAAATATGGTGATTTTAGAAAAAGTTTAGTGTGTGTGGAATGATTCCCTTGCTTCACACTTGTTCCACGCAACAATATTGATGCCTTTGTGTGCATACGAATCGTTTCCGCCATAAATTAAAGTGGGCGTATGCGCCAACGTGCCGCCAAGGCGCATCCACTTTTCCAGACCGGCGAAAAAATCCTGATTCACTGTTTGTCCTGATTTAATCTCGATTGGCATCAGCCCTGTTCCGGTATCTACGATCAGATCTACTTCATTGCCATTGCTGTCGCGCCAGAAATACAATGGCGGTTTCTCACCCCGGTTGAGATATTTCTTCATCCATTCAGAAACAATCATCGTTTCAAAGATATGCCCTCTCAAAGGATGGGTGGCAAGCTGGTCGGCTTCCCGGATGCCCAGCAACCAACACAGCAATCCAACATCATAAAAATATAATTTTGGTGATTTCACCAGTCGTTTATTGAAGTTGTTATGGTGAGGGCGCAATTGAAACAGCAAATAACTGGCCTCCAGCACAGAAATCCAGGCTTTGGCTGTATTGTGTGTCACCCCGCAATCTGCTGCCAGTGTGGAAAGGTTCAGCAGTTGTCCGCTTCGCCCTGCACATAAACGCACGAAACGCTGAAATATTTCCAGATCCTGCACCTTCAGCAATTGGCGTACGTCACGTTCCACATACGCGGTCACATAGGCCGGAAACCAGGTATTCGGTGATAACTGGCGATCATACAGCGGCGGATAGCCGCCGTTAAAAAGCATGTTATCCAAGCTGTCGGAACCGATACCAGCATTGCTCAATTCAGATATTGAAAGTGGCAATAGCTCAATAAAAGCTGTTCGACCTGCCAAAGATTGGGTTATTCCGGCCATCAAGCCGAACTGTTGAGAGCCGGTTAGCAAAAAAAGACCCATGCGGCCATCCTCATCGACATGGGATTGCAAATAAGAAAGCAGTTCCGGTGCCCGTTGTACCTCATCCAGCACGCCGCCGTCTGGTAAGCGAGCAAGAAAACCACGCGGGTCTTCCAAAGCCATGCGCCGCACATCAGGATCTTCCAGCGAATAATAAGGCTTATCAGCAAGCACCATTTTCGCCAATGTTGTTTTGCCCGATTGGCGCGGCCCGGTGATGGTCACCATGGGAAATCCCTGCAACAACGCCATCAACACTGGTTCAACTTCTCGCTTAATCATTGGCAAAGCATCTGGTTTTCTATGTATATTGTCAATCTAATATACAAATAACATAAACCAAACCAGCATTCACCTATAACCTAGATCCTGCAAGTGCTCGCACATACATAGCACAAGTTCTTGATTCATCTGGGCTATTGAAAAAACACTCATCACCAATAACGCACCTCTTCCTCGGAATCTGTTGCAGCCAAATGTCCGGCGCGATCATCACGGCGATTCATGAGTCCGGGCTAGCATTGCGCCGTGCGCGTGGATTTTTCCGAATGTGTTTGTCAGGCTTGAGTCATGCGAATAGGGAGTGAGCCATGCTAAACGTGCGTTGGATGCTGTTATGCCTGATATGTGTGTTGCTGGCGGGATGTCCGTCCCGGACGATCCATAAACCGGCTACCGAAAATAAACCGGCGTATATCAAAAGCCAGTGGCAGGCGCTGCCGGATTGGCAAACTGTAAAGCTGGCTTCGTCATTGCTGGCGCTCAGAGCCGAGTGCGTCTCATTGAAAAAGAAAGAACAGTGGCAACAGCTATGCGCTGAAGCTGGTTTGCTCGATATGTCCAATAACGAAGGCGTGCGCCATTTCTTTGAACGCCGCTTTGTGCCCTGGCAGTTACGCAATGGCGATGGCTCCGAACAGGGGCTGATTACCGGATATTATGAGCCGTTGCTTTATGGCAGCCGGGTGAAGTCCCGTCGATTCCGTTTTCCGGTGTACGGAGAACCGGATGATTTGTTGATTATTGATCTGGCCAAACTCTATCCGCAGCTCAAGGGCATGCGTTTGCGCGGGCGCATTGAGGGCAAGCACGTTGTGCCTTATTATGATCGTGCCGGGATTGATGGTGCGCATGCGCCGAAGGGCAAAGAGATACTCTGGGTTGATGACGAAATCAGCCTGTTTTTCTTGCAAGTGCAGGGGTCGGGTCGGATTCAGTTGCCCGATGGTGCGATCGTGAAACTCGGGTATGCCAATCAGAATGGTCATCGCTATAAATCCATTGGCAAAAAGCTGGTCGAGATGGGCGAGTTGACGCTGGCTCAGGCTTCGCTGAAGAGTATCCGTCAGTGGGGCATTGATCATCCGGATCGACTGAAAGAATTGCTCTACAGCAATCCGAGCTATGTCTTCTTCCGCGAAATGCCTGATTCTCTGAAATCCGCTGTTGGCGCGATGGGCATTCCATTGACTGCCGGATACAGTATGGCTGTGGATAGGCGCACCATCCCGCTCGGCATGCCAGTGTTTTTATCCACCACCTGGCCCAATACAGAGAAGCCGCTGAATCGATTAATGCTGGCTCAGGATGTCGGCGGTGCTATCAAGGGCACGATCCGGGGTGATTTTTTCTGGGGCTTTGGCGCCGAGGCTGGTAAACAGGCGGGCAGCATGAAGCAGAAAGGGCGCATGTGGGTGTTGTACCCGGCAAACATGCAGCCATCGATTGAAACGGAGGCACGCTGATGAACAGGGTTGCACGGGGTGGTATATCAGCAGAATGCAAGCGGATAATGGTAGCGCTTATCGTAATAAGTTGTGCTTGGGTGATTAATCCGCTTGATGCTGCCGAAGTGGATTACCATCCTCCCAAGCTGAGTATTATTGCCGAGCACGAATCACTGGATTCAGTGCTGCGTCATATCAGCAAGGCCATGCATATTACCGTGACGATGCCCGCTGGTTTGGATAAGCAGGTTAGCTGCAATATCAGGAATATGACGGTTCAGCGAGCATTCAGGAATTTACTTGGAGACATGAATTATGCGTTGCAATGGGAGGATGGCGGCAAACGTTTGTACGGCGTAATGGTTATCGTCGCTGGCAAGGAATCCACTGTCGTGATGCGGCCCGATGTCGTCGCCAAGGATGATGCAATCAGCTTTTCTGAAGTAACAATGGATAAAGATGAGAACGATCTGGATGGAAACGATATGAACGGTCAACAGGAGCCTGATTTAAGGGAAAAGCATCATGAAGAAAGGGAACATGAGGCGGTGCCTGAAAAGAATGATACGCAGCCGTTGGATCAGGATAATGATGAAATGCTCAGGGATCACTAATCGCTCACCGATGACAGGATAGGAGTTTTGGGTGAATAATAGTTGCGTTTTATAAAAATCACCCGATAATTCGCCCTTACATATTAAATCCGGCTTATCAAGAGCGGTGGAGGGTGCAGGCCCTATGATACTGCGGCAACCGGCCAACGACCCCTGAGGGGATCTGAGGAGAATGGTGCCAATGCCTGCCTGAGAGGGAGACCTCAAGGGAGCGATGATGCGGGTTGTTCGTTTGATGCACGCGTGCACTCTCTTGATACAACCTTCGCTTTATCGCGGAGGTTTTTTTGTTTTTTTATCCTGCGCCAGTTCCGGATCACCTGAAATGGAGTTGAAATAATGAATATTGTGCGCGCCCTGAAATGTCGTGAGTGTGGTCAGGAATATGATATTGAGCCCACCCACGTCTGCGAGTTCTGCTTCGGACCGCTGGAAGTGGTCTATGATTATGACAAACTCGATGGCTATTTTACCCGTGAATTGATCGAATCGCGCCCGCAGACCATGTGGCGTTATAAAGAACTGTTGCCGATCAATGGCGAGCCAACAGTGGGTGCGCAGAATGGTTTTACGCCGCTGGTGCGTGCCAGGAATCTGGAAAAAGTGCTGGGCGTGTCCGAGCTATATATCAAGAACGATTCGGTCTGTTATCCGACCCTGTCATTCAAAGATCGCGTGGTTTCCGTAGCGTTGTCCAAAGCGGTGGAGTTTGGTTTTACCACTGTGGCCTGTGCATCTACCGGCAATCTGGCCGGTTCCGTGGCTGCCAATGCGGCGGCGGCCGGATTGGAATCCTATGTGTTTATCCCGCACGATCTGGAGCAGGGCAAGGTATTGGGCGCTGGCATTTTCGGTACGCGTATTATCGGCATCAAGGGCAAGTATGATGATGTGAACCGTTTATGTTCGGAAGTGGCCGGTAAATATGGCTGGGCGTTTGTGAATGTGAATGTGCGTCCGTTTTACGCCGAAGGCTCCAAATCGCTGGGTTATGAAGTGATGGAGCAGTTGGGTTGGAAAGCGCCCAAGCATATCGTGGTGCCGATGGCATCGGGTTCGCTGTGCACCAAGATTGATAAATCAATCAAGGAATTCATCAAGCTCGGTCTGATCGAAGATAATGGCACGGCTATGTATGGCGCGCAGGCCACTGGCTGCTCGCCAATTACTAAATCGGTGAAAGATGGCACGGATCTGATTCATCCGGTGATTGCCGATACGGTTGCCAAATCGCTGGCTATTGGTAATCCGGCGGACGGTTATTATGCCAATCGCGTGATCCTTGAATCGGGCGGCTGGGCCGAAGATATTTCGGATCAGGAAATCGTCGATGCCATGAAACTGTTGGCTGAAACAGAGGGTATTTTCGCTGAAACTGCTGGCGGTGTAACGCTTGGCTGTGCCAAAAAACTGATTGAATCGGGTAAACTACCGCGTGATGAATCAATCGTGTTGTGTATTACCGGCAACGGCTTGAAAACGCAGGAAGCGATTGCCAATGAGATCAATAAGCCGCGCATCATTGATGCCAGCCTGAAAGATTTTGATGCGCTGGCCGCAGCCGATGGCTTTGAAGCAACAGCCTGATAAAAAAGATTAACCACGAAGTACACGAAGAGCACGAAGTATTGATGGTATGATTTCTTCGTGAACTTCGTGGTAAATAACTGAAAGGAGTAACAAATGAGTGTATCTGTACGTATTCCAACCCCGCTGCGTAAATTGACGGGCGGTGCTGATGAAGTGGCCATTGAAGGTGCCAATGTAGGCGAGATTATTGAGAATCTGGAAGCGGCGCATCCGGGTCTGAAAGAGCGTTTGTGTGACGAGGCCGGTGAAATTCGTCGTTTCGTGAACGTTTATGTGAACGATGAAGATGTACGCTTTCTGGAAGGGCGCTCTACAGCGCTGAAAGACGGCGATGAAGTGTCCATCGTGCCGGCCATTGCAGGCGGCTGCTAATGCAGTTGCGCGTGTATCTTACGTTTGATGAGTCAACCGTGCGTGAACCGATTATCTGGAAACTGGCCAAAGAATTTGATGTGGTGACCAATATCAGAACGGCGGAAGTAAAAGATCACATGGGGCTGGTTGGTCTGGAAATTGATGGTGAAACCGAAGTGGTTGAAGCGGCAACGAAATGGTTAGCTGATCAGGGCGTGAACGTCGCTCCAATCGAACAGGACGTGATCGAAGGCTAAAGTCAAAATCACTCACCGCAGAGGACGCAGAGTACGCAGAGGAAAAGCAATAAACATGATTAATGTTTCCTCTGTGTACTCTGTGTCCTCTGTGGTAAAAAATAGCTTGTGAATGGAGTTGAATATGGCGATATATAATAATGCAGCGGAAACGGTTGGTAATACGCCGCTGATTCGATTGAATCGGATTGGTGCGGATATTGATGCGGAAATCATTGCCAAATGCGAGTTTTATAATCCGCTGAATTCGGTCAAGGATCGTATTGGCAAGGCCATGATTGAAGCGGCCGAAGCTGATGGCAGTCTCAAGGCGGGCGGTGTGATTGTTGAGGCGACTTCCGGCAATACCG
>CAZDFL010000073.1:0-7301 GCA_964504835.1 uncultured Zetaproteobacteria bacterium | reverse complement strand
TTAAAATCCTCGAAGCCATCGTTGAGAAGCGTAATTACACCGAAGCCGCAAAATCGCTATTTATGACTCAGCCAGCAGTATCCATGCAGGTCAAACAGATGGAAGAGCAGATTGGTCTGCCCCTGTTTGAACGGCAAGGCAAACAGGTCAGTACGACAGAAGCAGGGATAGAGTTATTATATTACGCACAAAATATCCGTCAGCAAATCAACGAAGCTTCCGAAGTCATGGCAGAACTCAGAGGCTTAAAACGCGGCAAACTGCATCTGACCATGGCATCAACCGCCAACTATTTTGCTCCGCAGTTAATCGCCGCATTCCATCATCAGTATCCGGCTGCACAGGTAACGCTGGATGTCACCAATCGCACCGGGCTACTGCGGGCGCTGGATAATAATACCACCGACATGGTCATCATGGGTACGCCTCCGGACGGGCATCAACTAACCGGCATTCCGTTTCTGGACAATCCGCTGGTGGTGGTGGCGTATCCGGAGCATCCGTTAGCCAAACGTAAATCCATTCGGCTTACAGAAGTCGCCAATGAAGATTTTATTGTACGCGAGCCGGATTCCGGCACTCGCATGGCGACCGAACGCTATTTCGCCGAACATCGATTAAGTCTGAAACCGCGCATGGAAATGAACCGGGCCGAAGCCATCAAACAGGCGGTAATGGCCGAGCTGGGGCTGGGCATTGTGTCGCTGCACACCATCGAAATGGAACTGGCGCTAAAACGGCTGGTGATTTTAAATGTGGAAGATTTCCCCATCATGCGCCAATGGCATATTGTTCACCGCAACGGCAAGCGATTCGCCGCCATTCCGGCGGCCTTCAAAAACTTTGTATTTGAACATGCTAAAGCATTAATTGCCATTGCCCCACTGGAGAACACATGAACAACACACTACAAGCCAGCGTAACAGCCAGCCTCAGCTTTGATTTTCGCGGTCAGCAATTCACCCCGTCCATTCGCGTCGGTTTGCATACCATGATGGTAAAGCAACAAACCATCCATCACCTGTACGACCTGCTTGGCGCATCCATTGGCCTTGATGCCTACAGGCATGAATACGATGTGATGGTGATGGAAGAAATTACTTTTTCACAAGCGGACGGACTGGCTGCCGATTTCGTTCATGATGGCCAGCTGGAATTTGATGCTTTTAACGAAGCCTGGCAGCAGCAATACATCCTCACCGTTATCCAGCCCATTGCAGAAAAACATTTAGGCATCGAAGATTTAAACCAGCACAGAGATCTCAAACAGGCTCTGACTGAAAGCTACCGTGCAGGCCAACAGAAACCTGCTTTAACAAAACGTGATCTTCCGAATCCATCTATATTTTAGCACCCTGATTGATTGGCAAGCAAGAGGCTCAATCAGACAACCGTTGTTTCGATAGCACAATGCCATCTTCATCGGCATAAATATAGTCACCCGGATTGAAGGTGACATCGGCAAAATGAACGGAAATATCCATCACCCCCTGATTGCGCTTGGTGGTTTTGCGCGGAATCGTAGCCAGCGCTTTTACGCCGATATCCACCCTGGCCACATCGGCAGAATCCCGAATACAGCCGTGTATGATTACACCTTCCCATCCATTTAAAGCGCCAAGCGCAGCCATCACGTCGCCCATCATCGCACAACGCAATGAACCGCCACCATCCACCACCAGCACCTTGTCCCGCCCGTCTGTTTCAAATGCCGCTTTCAGATCTGTTGTTTTAAACATGGCTCACGCCTCCACTGGAAAATTGGATGCAGTCAATACTGAAACAATTCCTTTGCCAATATATTCAGTTGAAGTGGAAACCACAGCCTTTTTCTCTTAGTGTTACCGTCTTCACGACACAAACAACGGGGCGTTTTGACAACATGGATGAGTTAATGGCGCAAGGCCTGCAATTGATGGCGCTGGGAATGGGAACCGTATTCGTATTCCTGACCCTGCTGATCGGCGTAATCTCGCTGGTCTCACACATCATTCAAAAGTACGATATGGAAGCTGAGAACGCCGTCGGCGCAGCCCAATCCGGCCATGATGACCTGCTGGAAGTCATCAGCGCCGCAGTCCAACAGTATCGCGCCGATCATCCTCGCCGAAAATCATAACCCCCACCCATGATCACCCCTCAGGAGAAGTTTGCACATGAATAAGCCGCTCGGAATTACCGAAGTCGCTCTGCGCGATGGCCATCAGTCATTGCTGGCCACGCGTATGCGTATTGAGGATTTACTGCCTATCGCAGAAAAGCTGGATAAAATCGGCTACTGGTCGATGGAAATCTGGGGCGGTGCCACGTTTGATTCATGCATCCGTTATCTGGGCGAAGATCCGTGGGAGCGCCTGCGCCTGCTCTCCAAAGCCATGCCCAATACGCCTTCGCAAATGCTGTTCCGGGGTCAGAATATTCTCGGCTATCGCCATTATGCTGACGATGTCGTGAACGCCTTTGTCGAACGCGCTGCCGAAAACGGCATGGATGTATTCCGTATTTTCGATGCCATGAACGATATTCGCAATCTTAAAACAGCCGTTCATGCCGCCCTGAAAGTGGGCAAGCATGCGCAGGGCGCAATCTCCTACACCGTCAGTCCTGTGCATACCATGGGTATGTGGATAGATATGGGTAAAGAGTTGGAAGATATGGGCTGTCATTCGGTCTGCATCAAGGATATGTCCGGTCTGCTCAAACCATACGCGGCTGAAGAAATTGTGTCGCGATTAAAAGAATCCATTGCCATTCCGGTTGCGCTGCATTCGCATGCCACCACCGGCATGAGCACATCCGCCATCCTCAAGGCTGTCGAAGCCGGTGTGGATATGGTCGATACCAGCATTTCTTCGATGAGCCATACTTATGGTCATTCGGCCACAGAATCGGTTGTCGCCATTCTGGAGGATGAGGAACGCGCTACCGGTCTTGATCTGAAAGCACTGGAAGAAGTCGCCGCTGATCTCAGGGACATCCGCAAAAAGTACGATAAATTTGAAGGCTCGTTGCGTGGCATTGATTCGCGCATTCTGGTCGCACAGGTGCCCGGCGGCATGCTGACCAATCTGGAGAGTCAATTAGTGCTGCAAAATGCCGATGATCGCTTCGATGAAGTATTGGCTGAAATCCCCAAAGTGCGTGAAGATTTGGGTTTTATCCCGCTGGTCACCCCGACTTCGCAAATCGTCGGCACGCAGGCTGTGTTCAACGTGCTCGCAGGCGAGCGTTATCGCACTGTCACCAAAGAAACAGCCGGTATCCTCAAGGGCGAATACGGCGCAACCCCAGCCCCGGTTGATGCTGAATTGCAAATGCAGGTACTTGAAGGCGGCAAACCCATCACCTGTCGGCCAGCCGATCTGATTGATGATGAAATGGATAAACTGACCCTGAAACTGACCAGCAAGGCCGCCGAGCAAGGCTTTGAGTTATCAGAGCACTTGATTGACGATGTGCTAATCTATGCCCTGTTCCCGCAAGTCGGCCTGAAATTCCTCAAGAATCGTGACAATCCTGATCAATTTGAAACCGCGCCGTGGCTGGAACAAGAAGTTGAGTTGCCTCCGACAGTCGCCGAACGTTATATGATTACGGTCAACGGCGCTGATTATGATGTTGTGGTCACGCCCGAAGGCGAAGTGAGTTCGATGCATCCGGCTGATATTGAGCCCCTGCATGCCGCCCCTGCGGCCGCCCCTGCGGTCAATAAACCTGCCACCTCGGTTGGCGCACCCATGGCTGGCACTATTTTCAAGGTCAGCGTCACGCCCAATCAGCATGTGGAAGATGGCGATATCATTATAATTATGGAAGCCATGAAAATGGAGACCGAAGTGCGTTCCAGCCATAGCGGCACGATCATCAGCATTGAAGTCAAAGAAGGCGACGCGGTCACCGTAGGACAACCACTGGTCACGATCGCATGAATACCATGATCGAACTGCTGGAAAAACTGTGGCTGACCACGGGCATTGCCAATTTTACCTGGGGACAGGTGTTGATGATCTGCGTTGGCCTGCTACTGCTCTATCTGGCCATTGGCAAAAAATTCGAGCCGTTACTGCTGGTTCCAATGGGCTTTGGCGCGGTGCTGAGCAATATCCCGATTGCCGAAATTTCCGGCCCTGACGGTATTTTAGGCATTCTGTATTCAGCTGGCGTTGAAACAGAAATGTTCCCACTGATTATTTTTATGGGCGTGGGCGCATTAACCGATTTCGGCGCCCTGATTGCCATGCCACGCACGCTGTTATTAGGCGCTGCCGCCCAGTTCGGTATTTTCACCACCCTCATTGGCGCTTTGGCGCTGAATTATATTCCCGGCTTCCATTTTACCCTGGCCGATGCCGCCTCTATCGGCATTATCGGCGGCGCTGATGGCCCCACCGCCATCTTCATCGCCTCCAAATTATCGCCCGATTTACTCGGTGCGATTGCCGTCGCGGCCTATTCCTACATGGCACTGGTGCCGATTATTCAGCCTCCGATTATGCGATTGCTCACTACCGAAAAAGAACGGTGTATTCGCATGGAGCAACTACGCCATGTCAGCAAAGCGGAAAAAATCGCTTTCCCGCTGACTGTGCTAATCTTGTGCGTGATCTTCCTGCCAACTGCCGCGCCGCTGATCGGCATGCTTACCTTCGGCAATTTACTGCGCGAATGCGGCGTGGTGGATCGCTTATCCAATTCAGCCCAGAATGAAATCATCAACATCGTGACGCTTGCCTTGGGCTTGTCAGTCGGCTCCAAGCTCCAGGCCGAACACTTCCTGAATCTGGAAACGCTCGGCATCCTGCTGCTCGGCCTGATTGCCTTTGCCATTGGCACCGCTGCTGGCGTATTGATGGCCAAGCTGATGAATAAAATGAGTGGTGGAAAAATCAATCCACTGATTGGCGCTGCCGGTGTATCGGCTGTCCCCATGGCCGCCCGCGTGGTAAATAAGGTCGGCTTGGAAGCCGATCACCACAATTTCCTGCTTATGCATGCCATGGGCCCGAATGTGGCTGGCGTCATCGGCTCTGCTGTTGCCGCCGGTATTTTGTTAGCCATTGTTGGCGGATAAAGAATGATCGCATTAAGAAACAGCAAATGCGTCTGCTTCGCCCTGTTTGCATCAATTCTTATATTCAGCGCAATCGCAACAGCGGGCCCTTCAGCACATCGACTTAAAGAAGGTTCCGGGCTACTCAACGATCTGCTCGGCACCAATACAAACCAAAAACAGAGCATTCCTGATACGCCAATCACCCCCCGCACGGGTTCAAAACAAGGGAAATTCGGCCTTTACGATGGTGTCTGGCACACGTCAGATGGTCGCACCCTGCTGATTAAACAAATCCACCGCACGCTGTATGTCAGCGGCAGCAGCTTGCATGCCGCATGGCAGGCACAATGTGTGATGGCGACCGAATTAGCCCGGTGCATTGGCACTGGTATTAGTAATACAGCAGGCGAGTTCCACTACGAGAGTAAGTTTCGTTTAAGCGACGTAAGCCTGAAATCAGACTGGATGCGCAACTATAACAACGGCAACGCCCAGTCAGGGCATCGGGACTGGCGCGTATTGAGGTGAATTTGGCGCGAGTCGTTTACGACTGGAGCAGTGCCTTGGCAGCATCGGGATCAAAATGTTCTTTTTCCACCCGCAGATAAGCTACATTTTCCTCAACCGCAATACGCGCCTCTGATACGCCGGCCATTGCAAGCAGTTGCGCCTCCAGCGCTTTGGCATCATCAACTCGGATCGAATCAACGTGCAACATAATCGCTGAGCGCATACGCGGAGCTTGCATGCCTATTGCCAGAACCAGCCAAATCGAAGCGCCGATAGCACAGGCGATAAAAATACCGGTCACGCCATAGATGCCAAGCAACAGGCCACCGCCTGCACCACCAACAAAAGCGCCGAGAAACTGACTGGTTGAATACACGCCCATGGCCGTTCCCTTGCCATCCACCGGCGCAATGCGCGACACCAGTGATGGCAGTGTTGCTTCGAGCACATTGTAGGCGATAAAGAACAGCAGCAAGCCGCTAATCACGCCAGCCCAGCCACTATGGAAAAGCGCCAGCACGGCAGAGGAAAGCGCAATCAGGGCAATGCCAGCCAGAAAAACCGGCTTCATTTTTTTGCGTTTTTCAGCAATAATTACCATGGGCACCATCAAGCCAATCGCTACCAGTAGTATCGGCAAATACACCCATGAGTGATGCAGTACTGGCAGACCCAACTGATCGCGCAGCACAAAAGGCAAGGCAATAAACATAGCGGTCATAATAGAATGCAAGATGAGAATGCCTACATCAAGCCGCAACAGTTCGATATTGCGCAGGGCAGCGCCCAACTGGGCAGGAACCGTTCCTGCATCCCGGTGAGTGGATAAGTGATCCGGCGTTGGAATCAGCGTATGCAATACCACAATCGCCCCCACAGCCAGCACAGCGGTCAGCCAGAAGATACCATTGACGCCAATCGCGGCATCCAGCCATGGGCCGAGTATCAGCGATACGGTAAATGAAACCCCGATAGACATGCCGATCATGGCAGTCGCCTTGGTGCGCACTTCCTCACGCGTCAAATCGGCCAGCAAGGCCATCATGGCAGCAGCAATCGCACCGGCACCCTGCAAAGCGCGACCAAAAATAACGCCCCAGATATCATGCGAACTGGCAGCAATCACACTGCCGATGGCAAAAATAATCAGCCCTGCCGTAATCACCGGCTTGCGCCCAATGCGATCAGATAGCATGCCGAATGGAATCTGTAGCAGCGCCATGGTCAAACCATAAGCGCCAAGGGCTAAACCGATCAGCATGGGCGTCACGCCATCAAGGTTTTCGGCATAGAGTGCAAATACGGGCAGAATAAGAAACAGACCTAACATACGCAGGCTATAAATGCCTGCCAGTGAAAAGACGCTACGACGTTCGATTGTGTTCATATCATATACCCTTGTGTGTCCCGGAATAAGTTAAGCGGTGCGCATCATATCACTGCCGGGCCGGAATAGGAAAAACAGTAAAAAGCCCCGACAAAGCCGGGGGCTTTAATTTGTGAGCCGCTAAAAGGGGCTATACCAATTGCAATTGATCGACTCTGCAATCTTCTGCTTCCTGGTGGCGTATATATTCTCGAATCACCTGCTCATCGCGACCCACTGTTGAAACAAAGTTGCCTCTTGCCCAAAAGTGCCGCCAATAAAATTCTTCTTCCGTCCTGCATAAGTTCGCGCAATGTGAATTGCGCTTTTGCCTTTGATAAAACCTACAACCTGCGATACCGCATGTTTCGG
>CAZDFL010000072.1:0-7440 GCA_964504835.1 uncultured Zetaproteobacteria bacterium | reverse complement strand
CGCTGTTTCCGCAGCAGATGATTGATATGATCAAGCGGCTACCGGAGTTATCACCCAGCGTCATCCGTGTGGCAGGTCTGACATCGGTTGTGCTAGGCTGGCTGATTGTGAAATTTATGCGCAACTAAGGGGTTTATAATTCCTGTGTTTGTAACTCATTGAGTTTTCGCATCAACTGAGCGCGCTGTTCTTCTGCATAGGCGGTCAGGCTTGTTTTCAGCGGCGGGTAGGCTTCAACCACATTGATAAACACAGCATACGGGATATGCACGAGGCCAATACCATGATGGGTGACCATATCTGCCGGGCACCCACTATCATGAATGGCGGCCGTTTCTCCAATCAGTGCGCCGGGTTTGAGTGATTTCAGTTCCTTGACCATGCCAGCGCCTTGCAACTGATAGCAGGCTTCACCATGCACAATTAGATCGACATGCTTTAATTTTTCACCGGATTTGTGAATCAGAGCCCCGGAAGCATAGTGCTGGATAAAGCTTTTTTGGGCCAGATGCCGACGCATATCCAGCGGGATCGTTTGCAGCACCTGGCTGGAAGAGATAATCGCCACCATACGGCGCAGGTCTGCTTTGCGTTGCAGGACAGTTTTTAATGTCGGGTTGGCCACCAGTGCAGCAGTCATTTTTTTGCGTGGTAATTTAACGACGATACTACTTTTGTTGGCGATGATATCGGATTTATAGGTGCCGGGTTTTAACAATTTATCTTCGCCGACCACTTCACCCTGACCAATCAGATTGAGCATGATCGGCTTGTCATGTGTCCCTCGGTCAAATTCGGCCAGTTCTCCCTCGCAAACCAGGTAACACGTGTCTCCGGCTTCACCATGATGCAACAGGTGTTGGCCTTCGCGCAGCCGCTTTCGATGCAGCCTGAGCCACAGAGGATTGCGCATGGAGGCAGGCAATAAATCCTGAATATTATCCTGATGCTGGTCGGATGAACGTACGCGACCAATGATGGGGAACTGTTTGACCAATGCATCGGCCTGACTGGTTTTACCTTTTTTCAGCAACAGATTGTAAAGGTGACGCAACATTTCAGTGGCTGTAGCGACTTTGCCCTCAGCCAGCAGCAGTTCGGCATACGGCTTGAGATATGCTTCATTGTCGGGGTAGAGTTGTACCAGATCGGCATAAACTTGAAGCTGTTTTTTTTGATTCAGTGGAGGTTTGTTTTTCTCAGTGCTCACGGTGGGGACAGACTACTGTTACGGTGCTCTGACGGAAAGCGTGAAATGTTTTCGCATTCTCCGAGGATTCTTATTATATTTGGCAATCGGGAGTATTTACTGATGGCATTGATGATTACAGATGATTGCATCAACTGTGCGGTTTGCGAGCCGGAATGTCCGAATCTGGCCATTTTTGAAGGCGAGGAAATCTTTGAGATAGATTCGGACCTGTGTACCGAATGCGTAGGCCATTTTGATGCGCCGCAGTGCCAGATGGTCTGTCCGGTGGATTGTATTCCGCTGAATCCGAATCGAATGGAGTCGAAACAAGTGCTACAGAAGAAATACGAAACGTTGACGGGAAAGTGCGCATGAGTGGTTGTTTGTTTATTGTATCAGGTCCGTCAGGGGCCGGAAAATCGAGTTTGTGCGGAGCTTTGTTGCAACAATGCCTAGCCTTGAAGCTATGCATTTCCTGCACCACCAGAGCACCGCGACCGGGCGAGATGGATGGTCGCGAATACCATTTTCTCAGCCCGGATGATTTCATATCTCAGCGGGATTCGGGGGCTTTTCTGGAATGGGCGCATGTGCATGGTAATCTGTATGGCACACGCCAGGCCGATGTGGAACGGATGCTGGCAGCAGACGCAGATGTGTTGCTGGAGATAGACTGGCAGGGAGCGCAGCAGGTGGCAGAAAAGATGCCATCAGCGACACGCGTATTTATATCACCGCCATCACTGGATGAGTTGCGCCGCCGCCTGATTGCACGCGGTCAGGATGATATCGAGGTGGTGGAGCGTCGCGTTGCGGTGGCACAATCAGAGATGGATCATGCCAGTGAAGCGCAGCATCAGATTATCAATGATGATTTTGATGATACATTGAAGGCGCTGTTGAAAATCTTTACGATATTCTGAAAATCCACTCAAAGCGGGATTGCATCATATCCACCCAGACTGTTGCACGTGGCTCATGATGTTTGCAATTTAGAAATGTTTTTCTAGTGTTGAAGCCATTGTTTATCTGGAGGTAAGCCGAATGGCTCGCGTAACCGTAGAAGATTGTATCCGTTATTATCCCAACCGCTTTGAAATGGTGCTGCTGGCATCTCGCCGTGCCCGTCAGATTTTGCGCGGTATGCCGACCATGGTGGCAACAGAAGATGATAAACCCGCTGTACACGCCCTGCGTGAAATGGGTGAAGGGTTTGTATCCTGGGATGTGCTGTTCGAACAGGATGATCAGGAGCGTCGCAGGCTGGCTGCATTTGCTGAAGCCGAGGATGAACAGGCCACCTGATTCTATGCTGCGGCCATGTCGTCTGATTTGATCAGAACACTGATTCGAACTCCGATTCAACCCCTGATTCAATCAGCCCCATGACATGAGCCGCATCTTCGAGATTACCGAGCGCGTTGCTGCCTACGCGCCCAAAGCCAACATTGACCGGATCAATCGCGCCTATGTGTTTGCAGCCCATGCGCATGCCGGACAGATGCGTATTTCCGGCGACCCTTATATTTCGCATCCGTTAGCCGTGGCCGATATTCTGGCCAGCCTTGGCATGGATGAATCCACCATTATCACCGGCCTTCTGCATGATACTGTGGAAGATACCAGCGTCTCGCTGGATGATATCAAGCATCATTTTGGCGAGGATATCGCTCGCCTTGTCGATGGTATGACAAAAATCGGCCAGATTCATTTTAATTCCAAAGAGCAGAAACAGGCTGAAAATTTCCGCAAAATGATTCTGGCTACGGCGCAGGATTTACGTGTGCTGATCGTGAAGCTGGCGGATCGGTTGCATAATATGCGCACGCTGGGCTTTATGCGTGAAGACAAGCGGCGTTTGATCGGTGAAGAAACGCTACAGATTTATGCGCCACTGGCGCACCGGCTCGGCATCCACTGGGTTAAGCAGGAGATGGAAGATCTGGTATTCTCCCATCTGGAAACCGATGCCTATCAGGCCTTGCTGGCCGAAATGCAGGATCGGCTGGAAGGCTTGAATCAAACCCGTGAACGGCTTGAAAATATTATTCAGCAAGCGCTATCGCGTCAGGGTGTGAATGCCAGAGTACAGGGGCGCATGAAACATCTGTACAGCATCCATGAGAAAATGCAGCGCAAACATATTGATTTTACAGAGATTTTTGATCTGGTGGCATTCCGTATTATTGTCGATGATCTATCGACCTGTTATCAGGCGCTGGGCGTGGTGCATAGCTTATACAGGCCGGTGCCGGGGCGCTTCAAAGACTATATTGCCTTACCCAAACCCAATGGTTACCAGTCATTGCATACAGCCGTGATCGGGCCGGAAAATTTCCGCATTGAAGTACAGATTCGTACTGAAGAAATGCATAACTATGCCGAAGATGGCGTTGCCGCCCACTGGGCCTACAAAGAAGGTGATACATCCGGGAATAAAGATGATTTCAAATGGCTCAAACAACTGACCGAAATGTTGCAGGAGACTGATAACCCCGGTGAGTTTCTTGAAAATGTACGCCTCGATTTATTTGTGCAGGAGGTTTATGTGTTCAGCCGGGATGGTGATATTTTCCCCTTGCCCCGTGGCGCCCGGCCACTGGATTTTGCTTATGCGGTGCATACTGAAGTCGGAAACCATTGTATTGGCGTCCGCATCAATGGCGAAGTGACGGATTTTTCCACCCGGCTGCGCAATGGTGATCAGGTTGAAATCATGACCAGTCCCGATCAATCGCCCAGCCAGCAATGGATGCAATATGTGAAAACGCCGCGCGCCAAACAGGCTATTCGCCAATGGTTCAAACGCCAGGAGCGTGAGACAAGCGCCCGGCTCGGCGAAAAAGTGCTGCGCGAGTCGGTCGGTGTGAAAGATGTCGGCAAGAGCGTACTTAAACAACTGGAATGTACAGATCTGGATGATTTAAAGGCTCGTTTGGGGCGTGGTGAAATTGCTATCCACAGGCTGCTCGAAGCGATGCAGCAGGATAGTATTCTGCCCTTGAAACTGATGGGTTTGAAACGCACCCTGATGCATGCCGCTGAATGTTGTCATCCGATTCCGGGCGACCCTGTGTTGGGCCAGCTCAGTTCTGGTGAAGGTATTATGTTGCATCATCGCAAATGCCCCGTTATTGGCGAACGCAAACAAAGTGATCTGCTGGATATTGAATGGCAGGCGCAACCGGGCCAGTTGTTCAAAACAGGTATTGAGGTGCGCTCACACAATCAGCGCGGCATGCTGGCTCGCGTTACCCGCTGCATTGCCGATGCTCATTCGAGCATTGAAGATGTGAAACTCAAACAACGCGGCGGTGCCATGACCGAAATCCTGTTTTTGGTGGAAGTGGAGGGGCGTGTGCATTTGGCGCAGGTATTGCGCTCCATCAAGGCGATTGCTGGCGTGGTCAGCGTTGGCCGTAAAAATCAGGTGGGTTTGAGCGGCAAACCGGAATCACGCGCGCTGGCTGAAACGCTGCGTGATTTCTTTAGCCGCAAACAGGCACCATCCCAAGTCAAGAAAACCAAGGAACCAAAGACATGAGTTCAATTTCAATCATTCATTCCGATCATGCACCCAAAGCTGTGGGGCCATACAGTCAGGCGGTGGTATCGAACGGGGTATTATATGCTTCCGGCCAGATTGGCTTGTTGCCCGCTGAAGGGAAGCTGATTGCCGATGATGTACAATCGCAGGCAGGCCAGGTGACAGCGAACCTGAGCGCCGTATTGGCGGAAGCGGGTGTTTCAATTACAGATATCCTGAAGGTAAATATCTTTTTAACAGATATGGACGATTTTCCGCTGGTCAACGAGATTTATGCCGACTGGCTGGGCGAGCATCGTCCTGCTCGGGCTACGGTGGCAGTGGCTGCATTGCCACTTGCTGCGAAAGTCGAAATGGATCTGATTGCCCGTATCGGGTAATCAAAAGCAGTTCACGCAAAGGCGCAGAGAGCGCAAAGAAAAAATTTAGTTTTGATTTTCATTTGCGTTCATTCGCGTTTATCTGTGGTTCCTGTCTTTGACTTTACGCTGTGAATCTCTGTTCCCTCCGTAGATACATTAGTCAACAATGTATTTTTGCAAAGTCTGGATTAGTTGCCTGCTGCCATTCCAGAAGCAGCGACTGAGGGTTCAACTGACAGGCGCAGGCCAACCGCATGTAAAATGGAATCCAGACTGGTCAATTTGGGGTTGCCGTTTGCCGATAAGGTTCGATACAGAGTTTCGCGATTTAAATGCGCCAGCGCCGCCACTTCTTTTACGCCGCCATTGGCATCGGTGACATCTTTAATGGCCAATAAGAAAGCAGTGCGATCGCCACCCTCAAGCGCCGCATCCAGATAAGCTGCTGCTTCTTCCGGGTTTTTAAGGCTTTCCAGCAGGTCATCACGGTATGATTTAGTTCTCATTGGCTCTCTCCTTATAATCCTTCCAGAAGTTTTTTGCGGTTTTAATATCTTTTTTCTGGGTTCTCTTGGCTCCGGCCAAAAGCAGGACGACGATCTTTTTTCCATCCTGCCCAAAATAGACCCGATAACCCGGCCCATAATGGATTCTCAACTCAGATACGCCTTCACCAACCGGTTCACAATCACCCATATTACCCAGACGCAATCGCGCGATGCGCTCTCTGACTTTTGCCCTGCCTTTCAGATCAGAAAGATCATTTACCCAGTTGGAAAATGGTGCTTTGCCATCTCTATCCAGATAAATCTCAACGTGTTTTTTCTCGACAGGCAACGGCATGGTGAGATTGTAGCTTAAAAGCTACATAAGGGCAATGATTGATGAATGCCGAGCCTCTATAAGTCACCATGTTGAGCATCACGCTTCAACGGCACAACTTCACCGGATGCATTATAAGCAACCGGGATTTGCCGAATATAACGCCCAAAGGTTGCTTTCATCCGGTTGAATGCCTCAAATCCATGTTTGCACTTACCGGTTTTCATGCCTGCATCCAACGGATGATCTGTCAGAATAAAGCGGCGTTGATTCCCTTTGGAACACCAGCCCTGCATCGCTTGCATGCCTGTTGCACGCCCAGCGACCTCAGACCGCCGTATGATAGATAGATATCGTACTTCTTGCTCAAGCCGGGCAGGCTTTTATCCCATAGATGCAGGCAGTCCGGGCAGCTAGGGCCCATGAACAGGTAGAGTTTCTGTTTCCCATGTTGATCTGGCTGATACGGGACAAAAAGCGATTGTTGCTTGCGAATGCCGCTGGCAATTTCCGATGCTACGAATTGGCGATAGCTGATCTGTGTGAGATTCTTTTTATGACGAACATCCAGCAGCGCGCCGGAGAAAGCCATCTTGCCATCGGCAGAGAGATAAAAAACATGATCCACGCCCCGATCATCGCGCACAATCACCTCCTCAAATCCGGCAATCCGGGCAGGGGCGGTATGCATGATTTTCGCTCCACTGCCGAGCGATTGGAGCAACTGCGCCTGCGCCGATGGCTTTTCAGCACCCTGTGCAAAAGAAGTCATCGCAGACAATAACAACTGCGCCAAAACCCATAACAAAAAACCTTTACGCAACATCTTTATTCCCTCCCCCTTATCTACTCCGCAGGCTTACGGGTTAATAAATCAGCATGCATATCAGATGCCGCTTTAGCCGTTCATTCACGCTGTTGCGCGGAGATGTACCCCCATGCCATGGATCACCTTCATGACCGTATCAAAGCGAGATTTTGCACCGGGGGTCAGTGCCTTGTACAGGCTTTCACGCCCAAGACCGGTATCACGGGCAAGTTGGGTCATACCTTTGGCTTTGGCAATATCACCAAGCACAGCAAGCAACAGGTTAGAGTCCCCATCTTCCATAGCAACCGTTAGATATTCAGCGATAGCTTCGGGGCTATCAAGGTACTCGCTGGCATCCCAAACGCTTGTTGCAACATTGACATGATTACGGCTCCTTAAAAACGTAAAGCCTGTATACCTGTCGGTTCTTTATTCGATGACTTGAGGTAGCTTTACGACTAATGTAGCCGCAGTGTGTACTCTGTGGTGCAAGGTTTTGACTCATTGTTTTGAATCAATATCGAGCAGGCAAACGAAAAGGGCGTCTGTTTCCAGACGCCCTTTAAATTTGATGAAAGCGGTGCCCGATCAGGCGGCTTTCTGGATTTTGCCGGAGCGTAGGCAGCTAGAACACACCTTTACTTTGCGCGTCTGACCATCAACGACAGCACGAACCTGCTGCAGGTTGGGCAGAAAACGACGACGG
>CAZDFL010000071.1:0-7560 GCA_964504835.1 uncultured Zetaproteobacteria bacterium | reverse complement strand
CCGGGGTTGCGCCGGGCCGACGGGCGGGCGACGATGGATTGTAAGGTGGCGGTGCTCAAACACGCTGCCTTAAAACGATTGTGCAAGAAGCATTCAGAGATGGGCATGCGTTTGCTGATGCGCCTGGGGCATGATGTAAGTGCAAGCTTACGTTTGGCGGATGAAAAGCTCAGACGGCTGGTTTCCTGAGATGGTTTGTCTGGCCGGGGAGAAACATGATGGCTGGTTCAGCCAGTGTTATTTCATTGTATTTTCATCTTCAGAAAACTAGCTTGCGCGCATGTTGACACGCAGCAAACATATCCGTGGTTTTTCCCGCTCCATGACCCGCCTGGTGGCGGTGATGTTTGCCGTGCAGATTGTTGTCGGCGGTTTCTGCCTGCTGACAGCTGAAGCACATGCCATGCCTCAGTCTGTCCAAACGACGGATGTGGATGGTCATTGCGCCAAGTCAACTCATGTCAGTTTAAATCACGAACATGGCTCGGATCATTCGGGCAACTGTTATCATTGCGATCAGCCTGATGAACTGTCTACATCTGTTTTCACGTCCATGGCTCCGATTGCGCTGGTGTTATCTGATTTCATCAGTTTGCCCGTAACACCGCAGCCTGCCAGCGCAGCAACGGGCATGTTTTCGACGCGAACGCCGACCGGGCCGCCGCGTTCATCCTCTCTCCTCTATACAATCACCCAACGCATCCGCATTTGATTCACCTCTGCTTCTGAAACCACGGCTCGACTGAGCTGTGGTGCGCGTGTTTGTTCATTTGTAATAACCGCGCGCGCATCAATAAGAAGAGAGGCATGTTTTCATGCGCATTCGTATTCAGAAAAAAGGCCGGCATGGCCAAGGTTTAAAAGTTTTCGCAAGCATCGTTGTTATAACGATAGCCCCATTTTCAAGCGGCTCACTTGCAAACGCAGCGGCGGCAGAATCTCCGCTGACATTACAACAGGCTGAACAACTGGCCGTACAACACAATCCAGCCCTGGCGGCGGTTGGCAAACAGGCCGAAGCCATGGCTGCGATTCCTTCGCAGGTGGGCAGCTTGCCTGATCCGAAGGTGTCGTTTAAGGCTATCAATCTGCCGGTAGATAGCTTTTCCACCACGCAGGAAAATATGACGCAGATGCAACTGGGTTTCTCGCAAGGCTTGCCGTTCCCCGGCAAACTCGGTCTAAAATCCCAAGCTGCGGAACATATGGCAGCAGCGGCCTTGCAGAATCGCCATGAATTTCGCCTGGTATTGTTACGCAATACCCGCATCCACTGGTGGAATCTGGCCTATCTGGACAAGGCGCTGGAAATCATCCGGCGCAATCAGGATTTGTTACGCAATCTGGTTAAAATCGCCGAAACCAAATACAAGACGGGTAAGGGCTTGCAGCAGGATGTATTGCTGGCGCAGTTAGAACTTTCCAAATTGCTCGAACGTGAACTGAAATTGCAGGCGGCGCGTTCACGCGAGTCGGCCACGCTCAATGCCTTGCTGGGCCGTTCGGCGGATACGGCCATCACCATTCCACGCCAGCAGGTCGCCAATGTGGAAACGGCGACGTTTGAACTCAGTGAACTGAAACAGTGGGCGCGGGAGCATCGCCCCATGCTGCTGGCCATGGATGATCGGGTGGCTGCGGCGGGTTCGATGGTGGCGCTGGCCGAGAAGGATTATTACCCCGATTTCAATATCGGCGCGGCCTATGGCTTTCGTCAGGGCATTAATCCGGCCAGTAAAAAAACACGGCCTGATTTTACTACGATTATGCTGACGATGAGCGTGCCTCTGTACAGCGGCACCAAGCAGGACAGGGCAGTGGATCAGCGCATGGCCGAGAAGGCGACGGCGCAGTTCTCGCGAGAAGATGCGGTTAATCGGGTCGATGCGGATATTGATGCGGCGGCTTCTGATTTAAGCATAGCTCATAATCAGGTATTGCTGTTTGAAAAGGGGATTTTGCCGCAGGCGCGCCAGACCACCGCATCCATGCTGGCCGGTTATCAGGTCAATAAAGTGGATTTTCTCAATCTCGTGCGCGCCCAGCTCAATGAATTTAATACCGATATTCAATACTGGCGACAGGTCTCGGCGCTGCATCAGGCCGAAGCACGTTTAGCGGCTGCGGCAGGCAAAGAGGCGCTGCAATGAAACATACAAGCAAAGGCATAAGACACAGATTAACGCAGATGAACACAGATAAAAGTCAAAGGCGGGTTAATTTGAGGGGTAATAAATACCTTATCTGCGTTCATCTGCGTACATCTGCGTCCAAAGATTCTACTGGGAGTAAGAAATGAAAAATTTTAGCATGATGATTGCGGTGTTGGTTGCCGGGTTGGCCGGGGGATATTATTTCTCTGGCATGCAGCAGTCGAAAATGGATGCGGGCAGTGAAAAAACTGTGGGTAAGGGTGATGGGCCGTGTGCGAACGGGGCGCAGCCGCTGACGTGGCGTAATCCGATGAATCCGTCAGTTACCAGCCCTACTCCGGCCAAGGATCCGATGGGCATGGATTATGTGCCGGTCTGTGCTGATGATGGCGCGGGTAGCGGGCCAGCCGGTACGGTGAAAATCGATCCGACCGTGACCCAGAATATCGGTGTACGTGTGACCAGGGCAGTGAAGAAAAACCTGTCGCGTGAAATCACTACCGTTGGCCGCATCACCTTTGATGAAACGAAACTGGTGACGCTGCATCCCAAGGTGGAAGGCTGGGTGGATAAATTATTCGTCGATAAAACCGGTGAAGAAGTTGGGCGGAATACCATGCTGTTGTCGTTCTATTCGCCGCAACTGGTGGCCACGCAGGAAGAATATCTGCTGGCATTGTCCAACTGGCAGCAGTTGAAAGACAGCCCTTATGTCGATATTCGCGAAGGCTCCAAACGCTTGCTGGATTCTTCGCTGGATCGTTTGCGTTTCTTTGATGTGGCCGAACATCAAATCAGACGTTTGCAGAAAACGCACAAGGTGCGCAAAAGCATGCATATCCATGCACCGGCGGCGGGCGTGGTGACAAAAATCGGCGTGCGCGAGGGTGCGCATGTCACTCCGATGACCGAGCTTTATCAGATTGCCGATCTTTCCAGGGTCTGGGTGCTGGCTGATTTGTACGAATATGAAATCGGCTGGGTGAAGGAAGGCGATGAAGCGAAACTGAGTATTGCCTCACTGCCGGGGCGCGTGTTTACCGGCCATATTACTTATATCTATCCCTATCTGGATGCCAAGACGCGCACCAACAAGGTGCGTATCGAGTTTGATAATCATGATGGGCTGCTCAAACCGGATATGTTCGGTGATGTGGTCATCACTGCCAGCACGGTCAAACCCGGCCTGTTTGTGCCGAGAGAAGCAGTCTTGGTTACTGGCAAGAACGCTCATCTGTTTGTACAGACCGAGCCGGGCCGTTTTGAACCGCGCACCGTGAAAACGGGTATCCGCGCGGATGGACTGGTGGAAATTCTTGATGGCGTCAAAGACGGCGAGTTGATTGTAACCAGCGGTCAGTTCCTGATTGATTCCGAATCTTCTATCCGCGAAGCCGCAGCCAAAATGGTGGCTCCAAAATCTTTAACCGCAAAGGAGCAAGCATCGGTGCTCCCGGTGCGCGATAGGCCTGCCAATATTAAAAGCAAAGGAAACCAGGGCATGAAGATGGACGGCATGAAAAAGATGAATCCCTGCTCTATGAAGAAAATGAACCCTTGCAACATGAAGATGGATGGAATGGATATGCAGGGAATGAAGATGGACATGGGTAAGAGGAAAGGGGTCAGACGTGAAGAGTAAAACCCTCAATATCTCTCCCCACACGCCTCACACCTTACCCCTCACAGGCGGAGCCACCCATGATCGCTAAAATCATTGATGCGAGTTTACGTAATAAATTAATTATCCTTATTTTTACCGGCCTGTTGGTGGCAGCGGGCGGTTTTGCGGTGAAGAATATTTCACTCGATGCCATTCCCGATCTGTCCGATGTGCAGGTGATTGTGTTCACCAAATATGCCGGTCAGGCACCCCAGGTGGTGGAGGATCAGGTAACATATCCGCTTACTACCTCGATGTTGGCGGTGCCGCATGCCAAGGTGGTGCGTGGCTATTCCTTTTTCGGATTTTCAGTCGTCTATATCATTTTTGAAGATGGCACCGATATGTACTGGGCGCGTTCGCGTGTGCTGGAATATCTGAATTATGTGTCTGGCCGATTGCCCGCCGGCGTGAATCCCTCGCTGGGGCCGGATGCGACCGGCGTGGGCTGGGTATATGAATATGCGCTGGTCGATAAGACGGGTAAACATGATTTGGCTGAACTGCGTTCGATTCAGGATTGGTATATGCGTTATGCCTTGCAGACGGTGAATGGCGTGTCCGAAGTGGCCTCTATCGGCGGCTTTGTGAAGCAGTATCAGGTCGAAGTCGATCCCAATGCGCTGGCTGAATTCGGTATTCCGCTGGCCAAGGTGAAATATGCGATTCAGCGCTCAAACAATGATGTGGGTGGCCGGCTCATCGAAATGGGCGAAACCGAGTACATGGTGCGTGGCAGGGGGTATATCAAAGGCATTGCCGACCTGGAGAGCATCCCGGTCGGCGTCGATAACCATGGTACGCCGATTCTGCTGGGTAATGTGGCGCATATTCACCTGGGCCCGGAGCTCAGGCGCGGCCTGGCCGAATTGAACGGCGAAGGCGAAGTGGCCGGTGGCGTGATCATTATGCGCTTTGGCGAGAATGCGTTGAAGACGATTGAGGCGGTGCGCGAGAAGCTGGATGAGTTGAAGTCCGGCTTACCTGAAGGCGTGGAAATCGTACCGACTTATGATCGCGGTGGCCTGATTGAGAGCGCTGTAGATAATCTGAAAGATAAGTTGTTTGAAGAGTTCATTGTTATCGGGCTGGTCTGTCTGCTGTTTTTGATGCATGCGCGTTCGGCGCTGGTGGCGATTATAACGCTGCCGCTGGGCGTATTGATCGCGTTTATGCTGATGCAATGGCAGGGGCTGGCGGCCAATATTATGAGTCTGGGCGGTATTGCGATCACGCTTGGAGCCATGGTGGATGGTGCGATTGTGCTGATTGAAAATGCGCATAAGCATCTGGAGCAGGCGTTGGATGAAAAGCAGAGTCAAAGTCAAAAGCTTTTACCACGAAGGCACGAAGACACGAAGAAAGACAATGACGAAGGTGGTGCGTCTGAAAGCGGCGAAGTTGAACTGACTGTTGCTGAGCGGTGGGGGGCTGTGGGCAGGGCTTCGCGGGAAGTGGGGCCAGCGTTGTTTTTCTCGTTGTTGATTATCACGGTGTCGTATATGGCCATATTTACGTTGGAGGCGCAGGAAGGGCGGTTGTTTAAGCCGTTGGCGTTTACGGCAACCTACGCCATGCTTGGTTCGGCGGTGTTGGCGATTACGCTGGTGCCGTTGCTGATGGGCTGGTTTATCCGTGGCAAGGTGATGCCGGAGGAAAAGAACCCGGTCAATCGTGCCCTGCAATGGGCGCACGGGCCGATGCTGGCATCTGCGCTGAAGCACAAGTGGATTACCATTCTGGTCGCTATTGGTTTGCTGTTTTCCATGACCATACCGATGGAGAAAATCGGTTCGGAGTTTATGCCGCCGCTGGATGAAGGGGATATCCTCTATATGCCGACCACCTTCCCCGGTATTTCGATTACCAAGGCCAAGGAGTTGTTACAGCAGACAGACAGGATTCTCAAAACCTTTCCCGAGGTGAAATCGGTATTCGGTAAAGTGGGTCGTGCAGATACGGCCACGGATGCATCGCCCCTTTCGATGATTGAGACGATTATTCGCCTCAATCCCAGAGAGGAGTGGGCTGATCCGGAGAAAACCACCAAGGAGCTGATGCGGGAGATGGATGCAGCCATCAAATTTCCGGGGCTGGCCAATGCCTGGACGTACCCAATCAAGACACGCATCGACATGCTGTCGACCGGTATCAAGACGCCGATTGGCATCAAGGTGTCCGGCCCTGACCTGAATGTATTACAGGATGTGGGTGTGGCGATTGAACGGGCAGTGAAAACCCTGCCTGAAACCACATCGGCATTCAGTGATCGCGCCGCCGGAGGTTATTATCTGGATATCGACATCCAGCGAGAGCGGGCTGCTCGCTACGGGCTGACGATTGGCGATATCGAAGATGTGATTCAATCGGCTATCGGCGGCATGAATGTCACGCAAACAGTGGAGGGGTTGGAGCGTTACCCGGTCAACCTGCGTTATCCGCGTGATTACCGCAGCGACCCTGATGCCCTGAAGCGGGTGTTGATTCCAACACCAACCGGTGCCCAGGTTCCGCTGATATCGGTGGCTAAAATCAGTATTACGCGCGGCCCTCCGGTGATTAAAACCGAGAATGCCCGACCCAACGCATGGGTCTATGTCGATATCAGCACCAGCGATATCGGCGGTTATGTGGTCAAGGCCAAACAGGTGATTGCTGATCAGGTGAAAGTGCCAGCCGGATACACGCTGGAGTGGTCGGGTCAGTTTGAATATATGGAGCGGGCATCGGCCAAAATGCGCATTGTCATTCCGGCTACGTTGCTGCTTATTTTCCTGCTGCTGTATTTCAACTTTGGCAATCTGGCAGCACCAGTGGTGGTGATGATGAGCGTGCCGTTCTCACTCATTGGCGGCTTCTGGCTGGTATGGTGGCTGGGTTTCAATTTGAGCGTGGCGGTTGCTGTCGGCTTTATCGCGCTGGCTGGTGTTGCGGCAGAAATCGGTGTGTTGGTTTTGACCTTTATCGATCAGGAAGTGGCGCGCTGCCGTGAAGAAGCGGGCGGTTTGCTTACGCCCGATGGCATGCGGCAAGCTGTACAGAGCGGCGTGGCCAAGCGTGTGCGCCCGATTGCCATGACCGCGACTGCGGTGATTGCCGGACTGGTTCCCATTATGCTGGGTGGCGGTACAGGTTCGGATGTCATGCAGCGCATCGCCGCACCCATGATTGGCGGCATGGTGACGACAACGCTGCTCAGCTTGATAGTCTTGCCGGTGATTTATGGCTTGATATTGCAGTATAAAGAAAAACGAATGGTGCCGCAGGGGTAACCCCCTGTGGTTACCCGCCTTTAAAAACAAAAGGAGAAGGAATGAAAACATACAAAAATATAGCCGCCATATTATTGGCAGGACTATTGGCCGTGGGCTGTAGCAATGCTGATGATGGCGCAAAAGCCACAACCAAAGCGAGTCAGGCAGCAACGAGCGCAAGCACAACAGCTCAGGCCAAGCCGGAAGTGGTGATGTATAAACCGCCGACTTGTGATTGCTGCACTGGCTGGGCTGAACATCTGCGCAAGGATGGTTTTAGCGTCGTGGTCAAAAAACACCAGGATATGGATGGTATTAAAACGAAATTCGGCGTAAGCGAAAAACTGGCATCGTGCCATACCGCTATTGTCGATGGTTATGTGATTGAAGGCCATGTGCCTGCTGCCGATGTGGAGCGTTTGCTCAAGGAACGTCCCGATATCGTCGGCCTGACTGCGCCGGGCATGCCGATGAAATCACCTGGTATGCA
>CAZDFL010000070.1:0-7908 GCA_964504835.1 uncultured Zetaproteobacteria bacterium | reverse complement strand
CACCGACAAATTCAAAATAATCTTTAAGTGTGAGCCATGCCTGCTCATGCACCAGTTCAAACCCTTTAATCAAGCCTTGTTCTTCAAGCTTGGATAAATCTCTGGATTTATTAAGGTCGATGGCTTCAGATAAGTTATCTAATGCCTTCTCATAACTATTTAATCGTTGTATCCAGCGAATATCTGTATTCATATCAACCACCCTTCTGCTTGCAACCAAGATCTATCATCAACTTCACGCTTGCCGATCATGATGATCAGCACTTCAATTCGCTTCTTTTCTACACAATATACAATGCGAATGTTCAAACTGTCTACATGCAGGCAATATTCACGAGCCATAGTGATAGCGAAGCTGTGCAATCAAAACCGTGTCACCGTTACATTTATATACAATCCTGTGTTCATCATTGATCCGCCGAGACCAATAGCCTGACAAACCGTGTTTCAATGGCTCCGGTTTGCCGATGCCATCATAGGGCGAGCGCTGAATATCTTTGATTAGCCGGTTGATGCGTTTAAGCATCCTTTTGTCAGTTTTTTGCCAGTAAAGATATTCTTCCCATGCTGTTGATATTCCGTCAAACCGTTTCTGTGAACTGTTGAGGCATTGTTAAAAAGCTCCGGCATGGCCGTCGATCTCTTGTAGCTCTGCCAAACAATCACGCTGCCCTCTGACATCTTCCAGCCGCTGATAAATCACCAACGCCCGCTGTAAGGCGTTACGACGATCATCTATGCCCGTATCCAGCTTGCCGTAAAACAGCAATGCATGCGCAAGCAAACGCGGAGAGCCAACTTCTCGAAGCAGGACGATGGATGCTTTCACTTGCTGAATCGCACGCTGCTTGTCCTGCTCGGCTCTGGCCAGCATGGCCAAGCCCAAATGCGCCTGCCCCCGATACAGCAAACCCGGACGAAACTTGCTGCTCTTTTTCAGCACCAACGCGTATTCCTGTTTTGCCACATGTAGCCGGTTCTGTTTTTGGGCCAGGCGAGCCGCCGCCAGATGAATATCCACCGGATATTTATCCGCAAATACATCCGGTTGCCACATTTTTCCATGACTCGATTTTTTCCCTGTCTGGATAGTCAATAGCACCCAGGCCAACCGGGCACGAGCAAGACCTGTCTGATCATTGGCCCGTTTGGCTACAATCTGTGCCTCGCTAAAATCGCGCAGCGCTGCCTGATTGTGAAGTGCAGCCGCATTGGCCGTTCCCAGATTATACCATTGCTGCGCCACAAGGCGTGACTCATCGGCTAATTGTGCTTCTTTCAGCGCTCGTGCAAAAACATTCCTGGCATATGCCCAACGTTCGCGCTGCATGGCCAGAATGCCAACGTCAGTCAGCGCCTTTGCCCGTTTTACATAAGGGTTTGGCACCGGTGCATCAACTGGCTTGTGTGCCCCGCCACCAGCACATGCGGACAGCAGCGCAACACATACGAACCATACCGTTAAATATTTCATGGCCGCATATCCAGGCCGGGTGGTGCAATCTCTTCATCGCCCTGCTCTGGCGGATTTGCCGCGCCGCCAAGCAACCACGACCCGCGCATACTTTTGATCAATACGCGCATCTCTTCGAGCGTGCGTCTGGATTCCTGAGCCAGCCCCGGCAATTGCGGTGTCAGTTCCTCCATATCCGCCGCGATATTGCTCAGGGAAGCTGCCATCTCATCAAGGCGTCCAATCAGCACATTGACCCGTTTGATGGTCTCAGGACCCTGTTTACCCAAATCATGCGCCAACGGTTCAATATCTTTCAGAATTCTGGCTGTCTGTTCCAGCGATGCGGACAAGTGATCGGCTGTCTTGTTGTCAACCATCTGGTGCGTCAATTCCTGCACCTGACTTGCCGCCGCCATCGTCGCCTCAACCGCTTTGCCGATTGCACCATCTTGCATACCTGCACTGGCCTGGCGAAAACTGGCCATCGCCTGATGCACATCGCCATCGGGATTGTTCAACCACTTGGACAACGCTACCAACTCTCGCAGCAGGGTATCGGCATTGGCGACTGCCGGTTTGAGATCATGCAATAATTGTTCAAACGAAGCCTCTGTTTCGTATGCGATGCTACCCTGATCCCGAATGCTCGGCGCATCTTTTTTTCCACCGCTGATTTCTATAATCCCTTCACCGATCAGCCCCTCCTTGATCAGCCGTGCCGATACACCCTCGTGCAACATCGTCCGGTAATGATCGAGCAGCCGCAAACTCACCCGTACCTGGCCATGGGGTTGCAGTTCGATATCACGTACATGCCCGATTGCAAAACCCTGAAATTTAACCTCCTGACCCAGGAAGAATGATGTCGCCGTAGGTGGAAGCACATATAGCGTGAATTTCTTGGCAAAAATATCGGTACGCACAGTAATCATCAGCAGTAACAGAATAACAGCACCAATACCCAATAGAACAAACCAACCGACTTGTCGGCGCATCCCGGCAACATAATCATCCCGATGCATCAGCCGACCGTCCCGGTGCACAGATGCAATGAATGTTCAAATTTCAGACCCGAACCATCTTGCTCCGAAGTGGAGATATACAGTACGCCAGCTTGTAATTGTTCCATGACCGCGCAGAACAGGGCATGAAACTGCTGCAAGCGGTGCGGCGCAATGCCGCTATGTACATCCTGCACGAGTATAATATCTGGTTTCTGCAACAGGCATCGACCCAGACTCACCACACCGTGAATATAGGGAGAGCGTATGCTGGCCTGATCATCCAGACAATCCGAAATATCCAGAAATTCCGCCACCTGCGGCAAATCATCTTTCGCCTGTTCCAGCATATCGTGAGTGCCATGGTACAGAAAAGGCAGCATCAAATTCTCCCGCAAACTCAGGTTTGCCATCATACCCCGGTGATGCAGCATGCTGGAAACCTTATGAAAAAAGATAGAACTGCCTGACTGATAACTGGCCTCATCGGTTTCCAGCCACAACTGCCATGCATCCTTGCCAACCTGCACCGGTTCAATAAACAGGCTCTCCAGCCACTCATACTGCTCTCTGCGCGGCATAACCATGCGCATGCGCTCTCCCCTGGCAATACAACCAGCCGGTAAAACACCGCCGAGCACCTGCATCTGTCGCCAACACAACCGGATCATAACAAACCCGCCAGCATGGCAATAATCACGTCCAGCAGCGCTACCATCATTAGTGAATCGAGCACACCATAGGTGGCATGAACAGGAACCTGATTGGGATCATGGCCAACCTTGCGCCCCTCAAACATCAGCATAGCGCAACACAAGACAGGATATAATGCGCCCTTCAGCACCATCATCAACACCCCGTCAAGTGATGAGCCTTTACGCAATTCAGTCAGGAACTGGGTGAAGTTTAATTCGTGATTCAAGGCGACAAACAGGCCGCCAAGCCAGATCGATATACCCACAAACATCACAGTCAACACCAGCCCGCACAAGGCAAATGCCATGACTCTGGGCAGGTAGAGATATTCATCCAGATCAATGCCCATGCCTCTGAGCAGCAGCGCCTCACCACGAATATGCATATTGCCAATTTCCGTAGCCACGGCCACGCCGGAGCGGGTCAGCATTAAAATAGTAACCAGCAATGGTGCCATCTCTTGCACCACCAGCGTATTCATCAGGGTTCCAATCAGAGAAAGGTCGCCCACGCTCCTGGCAAAATGCACAACATGGTAAACTGCCGCCACCCCGGCAAACAGCGCGATCACCAGCACCCAGGGCAACCCCTTCACGCCGGTGAAGTAAATTTGCCGAATCAGTACATTGACGACAGCCGGACGTGAGGCCCATTTAAAACGCAGGCACAGAGCCAGCAGGGATACGACAAAGAGGTAGAAATGATACAAGCCCGATGCAAGACGCAATGAAATATCGCCGACCCTGTCGGCGCGGCCATGCAATGCAGCAAAACGCTTTTGTGTGGCATCCATAGCTACGTTATAGACTTTGGCAGGAAAAATGCAATAAGAAATGAATTTGCAAACACATCATTTCTACTGAAACGATAACGATTTTATCTTTTTTTCTTTATGCCGATTACTCCGGGCTTGCACGATAAAAAGCACCCGATTTGCCACCCTGCTTTTCTTCCAGTTGAATATTCGTCAGCACCATGCCCTTGTCCACGGCTTTACACATATCATAAATGGTCAGCAATGCCGTGCTGACTGCGGTCAGTGCCTCCATCTCTACGCCTGTTTTACCATTGCATTTGACCGACACTTCGATCTTCAGACCACAGCTTTCAGTCAATTCGGAGAACGAGACATCAATGCCAGATAACATTAGCGGGTGACACATCGGAATCAGATCCGGTGTTTTCTTGGCGCCCATCACCGCAGCCACATCGGCCACCGCCAGCACATCACCCTTTTTCAACTTACCCTGCTGAATATGGGCCAGCGTTTCCGGCTGCATATGAATCTCGCCGGAGGCAAGGGCAATGCGCGTGCTCACATCCTTGGCCGAGACATCCACCATGCGGGCGCGACCGGATTCGTCAAAATGGGTTAAATCTGTCATGCCTGCATCTCCTGCTGTATGCCGGCATGCGCAACATCCACCAGCAGTTTTCCTTCGCGCATGCGCCAATGTTGATGGGCCAATACCTGGGCATCCTCTGCATCATGGCTGACCATGATGACTGGTATTTGCATTGCTGCCTGCATGGATTTCAAGCGTAAGCGCAAACGCTGGCGAATCGCAGGTGCCTGGGCTGAAAACGGCTCATCCAGTAACAAAACCGATGGTCGCTTATAAATGGCTCTGGCCAATGCGACCCGCTGCGCTTCGCCTGTAGAGAGCATAGGCGGGCTGCGTTGCATCAGCGTAGTAAGTTCCAACTGCCCGGCCAATTGAGCCAGCCAGTCCTGATCCACCTGCTCGCTACCCAGAGTGATATTCTTTTCGACGCTCAGCCAGGGTAACAAAGCCGCATCAGCCCAGACGCAGCCGACATGGCGTTGACCGGCAGGCAAAACAAAACTGGTGTGATCATCCAGCCACAGTCGATCATTTACAAGCACCTGTCCGTATCCCGTTTCCAGCCCGGCCAGACAGCGTAACAATGTCGTTTTTCCAGCACCATTCTCACCGGAAATAATGATAAATGCATTGGTGAATTTTGAATCCACCTGCAAATCCAGTGCACCGAGTCGGGCTACCATCTGAATGCGATTCATTTGCCAACCCCCACGTTCAAGCCTTGCCGGTTTATTGCATAAACCACCGACAACATCACAAATGACACTGCCATCAGAATCAACGCCAGCATCCACGCTTCATCCGACTGCTGCATTTCGACCATATCGAACAGGGCAATGCTGGCTACTTTGGTTTCTCCCGGAATCGAGCCGCCGACCATCAGCACCACGCCGAATTCCCCCATGGTGTGAGCAAAAGAAAGTGCAGCAGCCACCAGCACGCCGCCTTTGGCTGCAGGCAACATCACCTGCAACAACGTCTGCTTCAAATTCAACCCCTGTGTGCGCGCCATTTCCAGCCAATGCACAGGAATCGCCCGCAACGCCTGCTGTATCGGTTGCACGGCAAAGGGCAAACTGTACAACACAGACGCGACCACCATGCCGGAGAATGAAAAAGCCAGTGAGCTATCAAACAGCGACTGCCATGCGCCGCCCACGATCGAATCCGGCGCAATCATCACCAGCACAAAATAACCCAGCACCGTTGGTGGCAATACCAGCGGCAAAGCCACCACCACCTCCAAAACAGTACGCCCTGCAAACGATTGAAACGCCAACACATAAGCCAATGGCAATGCGATCAGCAGTAAGATAATTGTCGTCACCAAAGCCAGTTGCAGGGAGATGAATAGTGATTCAATCATCCCGTAACAATATCTGCATACACCTTTCCAACTTCGGAAGGTGCTCCTGAATAACGGCATTGATGGTTAACGGGTCGATATCGCCAAGGTAGTTATGCACCAGAATATTACGAAATCCGCTGATTTCACGCCAGGGAATATCAGTATGTTTCTCTTTGTGTTCATCTGGAATGGATTGCGTGGCTTCGGATAAAGTTTGCAGATTTCTTATCGCGGCATCATAAAGGATTTCATCTTGTAAAATATCTCCGCGTTGCTGAATACGTTTAATTTTGTCGATGGCATCAAGGATGTGACGCGCGTAAACTGTCCAGTCTTTTTTCATAGTTCAACTGCTTCTGACAATATCCGGTCACGCAGGTATGGATTTAATTCATGCTCCGGAATCAAATCAACAGAGCGTTTGAATAACTGCTGTAATTTTTCCGTAAAAGGAATGCGTTGTTTAAACAGGTCATAGCCTCGGGGGAAATCCACCAGAAAATCAATATCGCTATCGCATTTCTCTTCGCCTCGCGCAACAGAACCAAACACGCGAATACGCAACACCCCATACTCATTGGCAAGTCGCTCAATGTCCGTTTTCTTATGGTGAATCTCATCAAGTAACATCATTACTCCTTGCTATCGTTCGTGAGTTATTCATGGCAACACAATGGCAGCAAGCTTATAAGATTGCAAAAACAGGCGAGCCATCACCTTGTCCTTTAAGAGCCCGGCGACATACGGAATTTCCGCAATATGAAATTTACCTTTATTCACCGGTACAAATCCGGCATCGACCAAACCCTTATCCACCATCATGGCAGCTTGCATGGCATTTTGGGCATAGACGAATTTATGCTTCAGGGTTTGCCAAAGCCCCTGCTTTTGCAGTACGGCCTTGGCGGCTTTGCCAAATGGAGCGACATCGGGATTGGCAATCGCAATGTGCCGAATGGATGGGTTTGCAAGCACACTGAGATCTGAAATCACTTGTTTGCCAAGCTTCACGCCAAGATAACCCTGACCGATCTTAAATTGCGCCATCGCCTTGTGCTGCTGCATCAATAATGCTGGTCTCTCCTGATCCGCCGCAATAAACAGATCAAACGGCGCGCCCTGCATAATCTGATTATACAAGCGCCCGGTAGAGCCCGGTATCAACCGAACCGTGACATGATACTCTATTTCAAAGGCTTTTACCTTCTGCTGCATGGCCGGGTACAAACTGGAAGCCACCGCCACCGTCAGCGTCTCAGCCGCATGAGAAAAGGAACCACAAAGACACATAGACACAAAGAAAAACAAGACTTTGATTCCCCTTTGTGCCTTTGTGCCTTCGTGGTAAATGCTTATGTTCACATTAACCACCGATGTGAATCATAGAACGTTTTTCGCTGTCGGCATCGAAATCATACAGGCCGATCTCCGGCTTGATCATGGCCGAGCGTAAAAATACGGCGCGAATATCCTCGTCGCTACCACCACTGCGGATCAGATCGCGCAGATTCAGTTGATGATCAGCAGGCAGACAGGAACGCAGGCCGCCATCGGAGGTCAGACGCAGGCGATTGCAGCCTTCGCAGAATCGTTCGGACATCGGCATAATAAAACCGACCTCGCCCGACCCATCTTTTAAGGGCAGATAACGCGCTGCTGTGTTTCCCGTCTGTAACACAGTATCCACATCCACACGCGCACGCACATCCTCACGCTGCAACACCTCATCAATCGAAATATAATGTTTATCCCAATCCATACCCTGTTTCATCGGCATCAATTCAATAAAACGAATCGTGGCGTGATTGGCTGCCGCAAAATCAATCAGCTCGGCCACTTCACAATGTTCATCACCGGCGTTAATACCGCGCATCAGCACCGTGTTCAATTTGATCGGCGCCAGCCCTGCCGACCTGGCGGCTGCAATACCCTCCAGCACCGGAGCCAGTTCGCCACCGGTCAGTTTGCGGAAACGCAGCGCATTCAGGCTATCGATACTGATATTAACGCGACCAAGCCCCGCTGATGCCAGATCATGGGCATATTTGCCCAGCAGCGTCG
>CAZDFL010000069.1:0-8004 GCA_964504835.1 uncultured Zetaproteobacteria bacterium | reverse complement strand
GCATCAATCGCAAGGCATGGTTGTCCGACGGCCACTTGGTTGCGGTGCGCTGGGTCGGCGGCGATATTCACGAAGCGCAATGGTTACGCAAGTTAATGCTCGAAGGCCGCGATGTCGGTGAGTTACGCCCTTACCTGTTAGCCCCCGGCGGCCCGGTGAACAAAGAGGATACCAAAGGTAAAATCATCTGCGCTTGTAACAATGTCGGTGAACTGGAGCTCAAAGCCGCTATCCGCGATGGCTCGGACTCCATCGATGCACTCAAGGCCTGCACCATGGCCGGTACCGGTTGCGGTTCCTGCGTGCCGGAGATGAAACGATTATTACATGCTTAGTCCGGTTCATGCATTGACCGGATACCGATAGCTTTATCTTCCAGGAAACAGGCTTGGCGACACAGGCCGCAGCCAGTGCAGTGATCCGGGTTGATATAGGGGCGTGGCCCGTTCCATTGCAATGCCTCCGGAACCGGGCATGAACCTGTGCAGGCACCGCACTCAGGCCCCTGATATGGCAGGCAGCGGGCATGATCAACCGATGCAATGGCCAGTTTCGGGAGTGGTATATTCTCTTCTTCCACGCCTGGCGCGGGCAGGCTCAATGCCGCAGTCTGACATGCGCTGACACAGGGCCAGTCGCTGCATAAATGGCAGGCTTTGTGGTTGATATCCAGTGCCGGCGTATTGGCGACGCTAACGCCGCAGCTTAGCGGCAGCTTGAAAATTACATCATGCGGACATGCCTCCACGCAGGCATCGCAGCGTGTACAGGCCAGCAGGAAATCTACCTCCTTCACGGCATAGGGCGGGCGAATCCAGCGTTGGGCATTTGCATTGCAACGCTCTTCCACATGTTGACCTGCCACCCTGGCGGTAGATGACAGGGCTTGTCTGAAAAAATTACGCCGATCCATCTAAAACCGCATCATCATCGGTTGCATCAGCAGCCAGAGTTGCAGGCTGCTGACCAACCATGCAAATAACATCAACGGTGCAAACGCACGGCTATGTTGGGTTGTTGGTTGTATTGGGTTTGATAACAGCTTTGCCGCACGGTGACGCAGAATCAGCATGGACAGGTAAAAGCCAGCAACAATGAGGCCGGCCTGTAGTGCAAACAGCATGATGTGATCCTGCGGCGCTGGTGTATGGTCGATCATCGTGGTTGAGGCGAGCCCTCCGAGCGGGTGCAGCACCCATGACTGGAAATGATGTTCACGGATCAGGTGATTGAGGTTGTGAGCCAGGTGATAGCTGAATGCCAGCGGCAACATCATAAAGGCCATATCCATCCACAAGCGTTTGAAACGAATCCGCTGTTTCAGCAACAGAAACGTGCATCCGGCCATGGAGGCAAAGAGCGCTGCGGTGATCACAATAGTGGCCAGCAGGCCGAGCGTGAAGGCCATCAACATCATGCCCGATTCACCCAGCCAGCGTCCGGTTTGCATGATCAGTGCCTCCCAGCCGGGAATCATGCTCAGTCCGTGCAGGATCGCCAGCGCAAGCAATAACAGTACAAACCAGGCTTCATCCGTACGCGGGCGCGCATCCTGACAGGCTTCCTGACCCACCGGGCGCAACTGCCAGGCAATATTGTCCTGCGGGCAACTGCGAATGCATGCGTTGCATGATGTGCAATAGGTGTTTTCCTTGAGATTTTTCATCAGCAAACCGGTAGGGCACGGTTCGACAGTATCGCTGCCATGGTAGCAGTCCAGCGTGGTGCAGCGATTGCAGCTGTCGGCATTGATGCGGCGCAAGGCCAGTGGTGCGAGTTGGGCATAAAAGCCGATGGTGCGGCCAACCGGACAGAAATACCGACAGAATGCTTTGCATTCAAACACCAGATGCGAGGCTGTTGTCAGCACCAGCATGCAGATGGCCAGGACTGCGGTGGCATAAGGGTCGGCTGTGATGCCATAGCCCAGTTCCAGCCAGCTTAGCAGCAGCAACAGGAATAAGGCAGGCCAGACGCCGCGTAACCATGAGGGAACCGGCAAACCGAGGCTGGCTGCGGCATTGGGGCGGCCAAGCATATTCAGACGGGACAGCCAGCTGGCGATGGCATCCCACGGGCATACAGCGCACCAGCCGGAAGCCAGAAAGAACACCGAAATAATCAATCCTGTCCACCAGATATTCCAGGTCAGCTCTGTGGCCAGATTGTATTGCGGCACCGGCGTGCCATACAGGCCGCTGACAATGACCAGCAGGAAGAGCCCTACCATGCACAGCTTGAGCCCCAACAGCGGCCACGGTGGACCGATGATACGATTGAAATAACGACTGATGCTCGATACTGACGTGCTGGCGGGTGCCGAGGTCGAAGCGTGGGCTGGCAGCGGCTGGATGAGTGTCCGGCAGGCGATGAAGGTTGCCAAGCCCCATGCCAGCAGCGCCCATGCTAACGGCATGCCAGGGTGCATCATTGCCTGCATCATGATCGGTGCGACTCGCGTACTTTGGCCGTAGCCAGACGGCGGCGCTGGGTGATATTGACGCCGACCAACAGGGTGAATATCAGTCCGACCACGATGCCGATCAGGCCAATGCGCGAGGGTTGACCAATCTGCAAGGGGAAATCGATGCGATAGGGTTGTCCATTGGCCTCGAAACTGGCTGTAATGATATACGCGCCGTCACGGCGAAAAACAAAGCCCTGCCGGAACACATTATCATCGACCGGCTGTTCGCCAATAAGCTCTTGTGGGGAGGCAAACCAGCTATCATCCCGAACCAGAAATTTTACCCGCCCCTGCAATGGTTTGCCATTATCGATGCGGCGGACATACAGGTTGATGCGACCCGGTTCATCGGGACGGGGAAAGGCCGGAAAAATCATATAGGTGACAAGGTATTCACCGATGCTGGTTTCCACCTGCATGCTGGGCGGCGTATTGGAATCCTCATTCAAGCTGTAAGAAGGCCGCCCCATCACATGGTGAGCCCAGGCGCTCTGGCATGAAAGCAACAGCAGCGCAATGGCGCAGAGCGCATAAGAAACCCTGTTCATTTGCTGTGCCGTAAGCTTGCACTCAAATGACCAACCCCCTGATCGGGTTGATCATGCGCACTCAGGCTGAATGACAGGGACTGGGTCGGGCAGATGGCGATGCAGGCCGTACAGTTATTGCACTCCTGGCCGAAATCATCGCGCATCGGATCCAGTGCGAATTCGCAAACCGCATTGCATTTGGCGCAATCATTGCATGATTCAACCTGGCGCTGAATGCGCACCAGCCGGTAGCGCCCGAGCAAGGCATATAGCGCGCCTCCGGGGCACAGGTGACGGCAAAATCCGCGCCGCGACACCAGCAGATCGAACAGCAGGGTGAACATCAAAAAAACAGTACCACTGCCGAAACCGCCCAGGGCAATTGCATTATACAGCTCGCGACCAATGATGGCCGGTGGATAAACCAGCGCGACGATCACTGCGCCCATCACGGCGGAGATGATGAGGCCCGCGCCCAGCAGTATATATTTGATGCGCCGATCCAGCTTGATATCTGCCTGTGGCATCCCTGACTGACGCAGCCAGACGGCGACATTGCTGTTGAGTTCGTACAACAACGTCGCAGGGCAAATCCAGCCGCAAAAAAAACGGCCGAAGATCAGCGTCAATGCAAGCGGAATCAGGGCAGTGAGTACAAATGGCCAATAGATATGCCATGATTCGATATGCAATGATGCAGCCACTTGCCCGAGCACAGCCAGCGGATCACTGAATTGCCAGCCATGGATGGTTCCCGACCATGTGTTGCCCTTGATGATATCCAGATCCTGAGCCGGGTGGTCGGTGAACGGAGCCGTCAGCCATTCCATGCTATCATACAGCAGCTGTTGTGAGGTATTCAGCAGGTCATAGGCGTGAGCCGCCAGATAGGTTTGGTAGAGGCTGATGGCCGGGATCAGGATTAACAGCACCCATACCGTGATTAAACTCAGCCAGCGCAGCTGGTTCAGATGTCGCTGCATTTTTAACTGTAGTCGGGGATGATGCGAATGGCCTGCGGCATTTGAATGCAGGCGCGCTCGCAGATGCCGCAACCGACACAGGCATCCAGCACATGCGGTTGTTCGAGCCGTCCAACGCGCAGGGAAATATCAGGCAGGGGGCAGGCGCGGTAGCACACGCCGCAAGTCTTGCCCTGAAACGACAGGCACAGGCTTTCATCGACCCGGGCTTTGCCCATGTGTACCTGTTCAACGATATCCGTCGCGGTGTGGGGAATGGATTTTAACGCACCGGTAGGACAAATATCGCCGCATTTCATGCACAGGATACATGCGTTTTGGCGTGGGATAATATACGGCGTGCCGGAAGCCGCCACACCGCTCTCCAGATCAAAGTAGCGGATGCAATGATTCGGGCACACTTCGGCGCACTGGCCGCAGCGTATGCAGCGGCTGAGGAAATTGTCCTCGGTCAGGGCACCCGGTGGGCGCAAAAAACGCATGCGATAGTGCTGGATGCGCTCGGCAGCCCAGGCCGTGCCGGGCACGAGCTTGAGGGCGGACAAGGCTGCTGCCGCGCCGCCCAGCGCTGCCAGCAGGAATATTCTGCGATTCATGGTTGGCCGTTAGATTTTTTCGATGCGCACAGCCAGTTTTTTGAAATCAGCTTGTCCTGAAACGGGATCATAAGCGCGGTTAGAGACCGCGTTGACCAACCATTTGTTCTTACGCGGATCGGCACTATCGGCCACCGACAGGTTCCACGGGCTGAACAAATAACCGCGCGGTACACTGTTGCGCGCCGGCTTCACCAGACTATTGCCGCCCACTTGCGCCCGCGCCTCATACGAGCCGCGTCGGGAGATGACGCGCACTTTGTCACCATCGTTCACACCAAGCACTTTGGCATCCTCGGCATGCATTTCGATGTACATTTCCGGCACCAGCCGTTGCAGCACTGGCGAGCGCATACTTTTAGCTGTGTGAAAGTGCTCATAGACCACGCCAAGCCCCAGCCAATAGGGGTATTTATCTTTGGGAATCGCATCCCACTGCTTATCACGGTATTCCTCATCGGGCAGATCCGGCGTTAAAGCCATATCGCGGGCTTTGACCAGTACATCTTTATGGTCGATGGTATAATGCCCCTCCTTGACGCCAAACAGCATCAGTTCATCGGTGACAGCTTTGCGCTGGCTATAATCCTGCTGACACAGCTTGAAGTGCATCTTGCCATCAGCGGTGCGGAATGCGCCGTAGGGCTTGTCTTTCCAGCCTTCTTCCTGATTCATATAACGCCGTGGCGTACCGCCTTTTTTGGCGATCTCATACGTGGGGGCGGGCCATTGGACGCCGCGCAAATCGCGTATCTGCTGATAAGGACTGATGCCATCGCGTTTTTCCACATCCAGCATGCCGCTCATATCGGTATCCGTATCTTTGGATGCGGCCAGAATATCGCGGAAAATCGCTTCAGCATCGTAGGAGCCATCCTCCAATTTCGGCCAGGGGAATATTTTTTTCACATCCAGCCCCAGCAATTGACCGATCTCCTTACCCTTATCAATCACCATATCCAGATCAGCTCGGCAGCCCTGTGGTGCCTGGGCGGCTTTATCGATGATATAAAAGCGCCGTTCGGACTGAATATACACGCCTTGCACCTCGCCCCAGGTGGCAGCCGGGAAAATCACATCGGCGTACAGATTGTTGGGCGCATGGCGATAGATTTCCTGCACCACGGTAAAGGTTTTACTGATAGCAGGGCGCACCAGATTGTTCTGATCCGGCAGGTCAATATGGCTGGCATAGACCAGGAACATGGCTTTCAGGTCGCCTTTCAGCGCCCGCTCCATCATGCCGACCGCCATGCCGGAATTCTCTGAATGCATGGCATTGACCAGGTTTTTTTCGGGCACACCCCATGCCTTGGCCATCTTGGCACGGTGAACCGCATTGCCGAGCCCGACATTAAATGGCAAGCGTCCGGTCAGGCCGCCGGTAAAGCGTTCGCCCATGGCGTTGGGCTGACCGGTCATTGAGAACGGGCCGCAGCCCGGCTTGCCGATATTGCCGGTCATGCTGAGCAGGTTGATAATGGAAATGACATTGTGCTGGCCGTGGATATGCTGATTGAAGCCGATTCCCCACATGATCAATACGCCGCCATGCTTGTTCTTGCGCGCCTGCCGTTTGCGGGTGGCCTCGGCGAACATCGCTGCAACATCGCGAATCATCTTCGGTGTAACAAGGTCGCTGCCCATACGATCCTGTACCTGTTCGGGGCTGTAATCCTTGAGTACGCCATCGGTATATTTTTTCCAGCCGGTGGTGTGCTGTTTCATGAAATCCCAGTCGATCACATCGGGGTCTTCTTTCAGCAGCACATGCGCCAGCGCATTCAAAAAGCTGATATCGCCATTGAGAATCGGCACATGGATACTGTTGCTGGCATCAATATCGGCATAGCCCTGCGAGGTGCCTGTGTCGCGTGGCTCCACCACAACGGTCGGGATTTGGGCTTTCTTCTTATAATCTGCGATACGCCAGAAGATAATCGGATGCGATTCACGGGCATTGTGACCGAAATGCATGACCATATCGCTCAGTTCGATATCGTCGTACGACATTGGCGGGGTATCCGAGCCCAGCGTCTTGAAATAAGCGGTGACAGCGGAAGTCATGCACATACGGGCATTGGCCTCAATGGTATTGGAGCCCATGATGCCCTTCATGAACAGATTTTCGAGATATTGCCCTTCCAGCGTTAATTGCCCTGAACCATACAGGCCAATCGAATTGCCGCCGTGTGTTTTGACCAGATGGGCTATTTTATGCGCCACCATCTCAGATGCCTGTTCATACGGTACGCGTACAAAATGTTTATCATCGAAAGAACCCTTGCTGGTGGATACATATTCCAGGTCGCCGTGGCCGGGCTTGTTCCATTCCTGCCACACATCCTTGCGCACCCAGGTATCACCTTCGAGGCGATCCACATAAATGGGCTCTGCAGCCGTTAAACCCTTGATGCACTGCAAGCCTTTATTGGTCGGGTGATCGGGGTCGGGACGCATGGAGACAATCTTGCCGTTTTCGACCTGAATCAGGGTGCCGCAACCCACGCCGCAGTACGGGCATGCTGCCAGCACTTCTTTGCGCTCGGCCTGTGCGGTGGCTAAGGGGGCTGCTTCCAGTTCCGGATTATTGCCCGAAAACAATGATGCACCCGCCGTGGAGGCGGTGACAAAGGCGCTGCCCTTGATGAAATTGCGACGATTGACCTTAAAGCGTTTCATTATGAATCTCCCTGATTTGGCATGGACAGCGAACGCAGAAAGACGATGATATCATCAATCTCCTGATCGCTGAGTGCGGCAATGGCGGCGGAGCCGGAAAATGGGTGCATGGCGGTGCCGCGTCGCCCGTGTTTGATCACGTCACGCAGGAATCCATCGGATGCCACGCGCAAAAAGGCCGGATTGCCGATATGGGTGCCTGTATTGCCATCTTCATAGCCCTGGCCGCGAATGCCGTGACAGGTTGAGCAGATGCTTTGGAACAGTTCCGCCCCGTGCGCGGCACTGCCTGTTGCGGCGGGCTGTTTATTCACCGAAGCGGATCGGTCTGGCAGTGTGGATTGTGAGCGCAGATAGCTGATGATCGCACGTATTTTCTGTTCACCCAGCCAGCTTGCCGGGGGCATACCTGCTGCCATACGGCCATCGTGAATGGTGTTATACAGGAATGTATCCGAGGCAATGGCAAGAAAGTCCGCATTGGTCAGTACCGGTGCCATGCCAGCGGCACCATGTTCGCCCGCCTGATGGCAAGCCATACAATTGGCTTCAAAAAGCTGTTGGCCTGAATCAACACTGTTGCCAGCCACGCTTTCGCTGGCAACAACCGGCAAGGATATAAATAACAGAATCAGTGACGCAAATATCTGGACAGGATAGATAAACATGAAGATTATAACTCCAGTGTGAATAAAAGTAGGTGATGAGCCTGTGCGAGCCGGACGGCATTTTACCCTGTATGGTTG
>CAZDFL010000068.1:0-8144 GCA_964504835.1 uncultured Zetaproteobacteria bacterium | reverse complement strand
GAGCTCAACAAGGATGCCTATTAAAAAAAGTCAAATCGTTCGGGGTCGGACCAAGGTAAGAAAGTAGAAAGTGGAAAGTTGAAAGTTGAAAGTTGAAAGAGACACGTTGAAAAAAGGTCGGTCGGGTCGGACCAAGGTAAGGCGCTGAAACCAAAGGAATAATGGCCTAAAAGGGATCGTATAGGGGCTTAGAGTAGCCTTTTTGGGGGTAGAAAAGGGGCGTTTAAAGGATCCGGGTGGTAATTCCATCATTTATATCCGAGGTTAAAAATAGAATCCTCCCCCCAAGCCCGGTAGTTGTATATACAACTACATTGCCAAGCGTTGGAGGGCGGTTTGGTCGGACCAATGTAAGTATTGAAACTAAAGGAATGGGCCTGAAAAAGGATCGCATATCAGAAAAAAGGCAGTTGCAGTAGCCTCAACTCACTTTAATAATTCCCGAATTAGCGGGATTACTACTGCGGTTAGAATAATAGCAAGCATGATTTCAACGCGAATTAATCTTTTCTCCAATCGGTAAATAACGGGTTCAGGCATGAGTTATTGAGTTAAAGCTATTTATCAGCAACACGGCGGTTTTGATGCTTCCTTCCTATTGTTGCTGATTACGATTGCATGCTGCCATCCGTGATGGTAAACATGCGCCTGGGTGGCGCCAGCAATCGTTCGGTGAACAATCTCATCCGCAAGCAAGGAAGATTATCGGGCATTGAAGGGTAATGGTGTCGGCGGCCTGTGGGCGCTTGCGTGGAAAAACCTGAGCAAACTGCCGCAGTTTTTCAAAACACAGGGTTGAGTGCTGAGTGAAAGGCAGGGCTGAGGGGCGAGGAGTGAGAAGTCAGAAGGGTGAAATGATAATTGAGATGTGAGATGGCAGACGGGTGAAGGCGATGCTAGCTGAATATCTTCCATAGCATGGCCATGCTGAATGCAAGGTTGAATCCAACCATCCATTGAATGAGATTGATCCGTCCATCAAGACGAATAATGTTACCCTTTGTGGCAAGCTGAGTATCAAGAGCTTCGCTCATGGCATCTTTTTGGGCTTCTGCCAAAGTTTCTGCCTGTTTAGCGTTAAAGCCGCCCGATTCAAGGCGCTTTGCAAACTGTAGGGTGTCAAATGTTACACTGCTCATGCCGCAAGTTTAGCAGAATGAATAGCAAAGATAACCAAAATTTACTTCAGGCGTGGCCGATACTCTCTCCGTGCTGGTTAGAAAACGTGGAAAACGGGAAAACGGGGACAGTATATCCTTTTCCTGCAATAATAGTGGGAGCAGTAAAAAATCAGTGTTCCATGAATATTTCACCAACTGTTGTTGCGCTCAAGATATACCGGGGTCTACCATTGGATTTTACATGATGGCGGGGCAGACATGTGAACCAGGAGGGTCAGGTATATACTTTATAGTTTTCTTTGGGCGTAAAAGATGGACAAAGTGAGATGACGGATGGAAGATGAATACTACTACGGAGTGAGGCTACAAGTGACGTGGAGCATCCATTCGGTCATGTAAGATGCGAATGATGGAAATGCCGAAATCCGTGATCCGAAAATAAATCATATGGCGCACAACACTAAGGCGGCGATAGCCTTTACGGATGTGGTCACAACCAGCCGCTGTTTGCGGTGCCTGCGCCAGTTCAGTGAATGCATTCGTCAAAATAGTTATGTAGAGATCGGCCTGCTCTGAGTTCCATTGCTGCCGAGTGTAGAGCCAGATATTCTCAAGGTCGCGTTCTGCGGCTGGAGAAAGCCGATATTCAGCCATATGTGGCATGCATTCGCTGCTTGAATGCTGAAGGATTAAACGCACTTGGTTCGCCACTTTCTTCACCCGCCACCAAGGCTGTATGTATCGACTCTATCTCGACGCTGCGTTCTTGTTCACGCCGGATGAGGTCGCGGATAAATTCGCTGTCGTTGGTGTAATGCCCTGCACTGATTTGCGATTTTACCCAAGCGTCTTGCTGGTCGGTCAGCGTAATAGTCTTGCGAACGGTAGTCATAAGTCACCTCGAAAGCGTAAAATCGCGTAAATATTCACACTATCTGCTCAATATAGCGCGAAGTAGCATGCCCGCCAATCCTTTTGTTAAACGAAGCAGCGGAGGGGTCAGTGGAGGGGTCGGGGTCGGACCAAGTTAAATGTTTGAAAAGCTGTTGTGATGAGCGCAATATTCTGCATGGTTTTACAGCGGATGGTATGGGCGCGGTGTATGGCGACCTGGTCTATGTCAGCAAGTCTGAAGCGGGCAAGGTGATTCGCTACTGGCAGTCCGGTGATTATTCGATGTGGCTGGTTCAGCGGGAATAGGACAAACGCCTTTGGCGCATTTTGGGGAAATCATGCAACCTTTCTTTCCAGAAATCGAATCCGATCTTCATGCCCTTCCACTTTAGATCCCAACGCATTGAATCCAGAAGCCATCTCCTCCCTCAATTCTTCCTTCGTTTCCTTCAATTCTATTCGCACACCCCGAATCTCTTCCTTCAATTCTATTCGTACGCCCTGAATCTCGCTCTTTAGTTGATCGTGAGACCCTTTGAGTAAGGACTTAAATAATTGCTGTTCTTCCTTGATCTCATTTATCTGTTCTTTGAATTCATGACGGATTGCATCATGTCCCTCTAAAACAAGACTGAACTTATCGTTCATCTCTTCTAATAATACTTTAAGAGAACCTTCTTCACTTTCAGTCATTTGAGACCCTCCTGAGGCAAACAGGCAAATAATAACGCCGCCAGGTGATCGTGTCATGTCCGCAGGGCAATCGCATTAAAATATCCTGAGTTTCATTCGTGGAAATCAAGGCAGTCAAAGATCTGGGTAATGAGCATCGGGCGCAGGTGCATAACTATCTGAAGGCAACAGGAATGGATTTGGGATTATTGGTGAATTTTGAACACTACCCGAAGGCTGAGATTGAAAGGATCGTGTTTTGAGATTCTTTACCGCGAAAAATAGCAGGGTGAGTTACCAGACCTTGAAGTGGCATCATCGTTTAACATCCCGGTAAAAATTTTCATGAGAACCAACTGACACCAAATTCACTAATTCCTCTTGCTCATTATAACAATAACCCAGAAGAACTTGAGAGCCATGCAGTTTATATTTATAAACCCTTAAAGTAGAAAGGTCCCCCTTTTTAAGCGGGCTTATTTCCGGATTTTTTAGAATGGTTTTAACAGCAGCATCTAAGGCTTTTTTTTGGTTTGGGTGCATCTTTTTTACAGTGCGATTAAAACTATTTGCCTGAATGATTTTCAACCGAAGGTATACTCGCTTACATTTCCTGTTTCAAATTCTTCAAGTCCTACCATTGTATCATTGATAAAACTGAGTGGTAAATCAGGGTTTTCTTCTGCAATCTTTCCCAGTGCAGCCCAGTGCTCAATTTGTTTGGGAGGTGTTCTATGTTGAGCTTTTGCATAAAGCTTTGCATCATTAACAAGTTTGTCTGAAAGTTTAATAGCTACTGGCATGGCATACCCCTTTTTATTCAATAGAAGGTGCATTTTATAACTTAGTGTTTTGTTATGCAACCTTATTAGAAGAATCAGTGCGCTCAAGTTGATTTTTCCACCATGATGAATTACTATTATTTATATAAGGTAATTCAAGGAGACTCCTGATGAGAAGTACATTAACAGCCAGAGGGCAAACTGTCGTGCCTGCTGAGATTAGACGGAAATTTCATTTAACCCAGGCTGATCGTCTGGAATGGGTCGTTGAAAATAATATTCTTAGAGTTATTCCTGTCCGCCAGAACCCGGTGGATGAATTTCGTGGCGGGGGGCGAGGAGGGGCTGTAGCGAGGTTATTGGCAGAACGAAAAAAAGATCAGGAAAGAGAATGAAGCGCTATCTTTTGGATACATCAGCGCTGTTGACCTTACGGGATGATGAAGATGGCGCAGATATGGTTGCCGATTTATTATACCAGGCACAAGAAAACAGGGCGATATGTTTTGCCTGTTTTATGACGCTCATGGAAGTACTTTATCGTGTCTGGAAAGATGAAAATGAACTGGCGGGCCGCATTGCTTATGAAAAATGTCAGTCACTACCCATTCAATGGGTTCATGAATCCAAAGATTTATTGGAAATTTCTGCCAGCCTCAAGGCGCAATATCCACTGTCACTGGCAGATGCATGGATTGCTGCAAGTGCTATTCAGGAAAATGCAACTTTAGTGCATAAGGATCCGGAGTTTAGTTCTCTTGAATGCCCTCAACTACAGTTACCGTACAAATAAGAGTATCAAATGTTACACTCACTATAGAACAGGGCATGAGCTGGCGAGTTATCCGATGAGACGATGCGTATATCAACCGGGGGAATGACAATGTGGAAACAGAAAACAATTCAATTGCATGCCAAAGCCAGAGGCTTCCATCTGGTGACGCGAGAGGTGGTTGATCAACTGCCGGAACTGGCCGAATTCCATGTGGGGCTGGCGCATTTCTTTATTCAGCATACCAGTGCCAGTTTATGCATCAATGAAAATGCCGATCCGGATGTGCGGCGCGATATGGAAGCGCATTTCAATCATTTCGTGCCGGAGAATCAGCCTTATTACGAGCATATTCTGGAAGGGTCGGATGATATGCCTGCGCATATTAAAGCCAGCACGTTGGGGTGTAGTCTGACGATCCCCATTTGTAATGGGCACCTTGCACTGGGCACCTGGCAGGGTATTTATCTGGGTGAACACCGCAATCATGGCGGTTCACGGCGCATTGTGGTGACGATGCAGGGCGAATAAGCGTTGGGCATGAACATCGCCGTCTATATTTCCGGCCATGGCTTTGGCCATCTGGCGCAGATGGCACCGGTATTGAACCATCTCCATACAACAAGACCGGATTGTCGCTTCCTGATTCGTTGCGCCTTGCCAAAGGCGGAATTGCGGACGCGTCTGGAGTTTGATTTCAAACTCGAACAAAGCCCTGTCGATGTTGGCGTGGTGCAGAAGAGCGCCATCGAAGAAGATCGCGATGCCTCGATTCGGCAGCTGCGTGCATGGGTTGAGCAGATGGATCAACAGGTTGAACGCGACATCAGTTATTTGCGCCGTTTTAAGCCATCTCTGATTTTATCCGATATTTCCCCGCTGGCTTTTCCTGCTGCCAAAGCATTAAACGTTGCAGCTATCGGTCTGGCGACGCTGGACTGGCATACGATCTATTCACACTGGCTGGATGCGGATGATGCGGTCATCAAGCAACTTGCACAGGCTTATGGCGCATGCGATTTATTGTTAACGCCGCCTATGGCGATGGCGATGCCGGTTTTTCCTGTCCAACGGCAGATTGCATTGATTGCTGCTCACCCGGTTGATGTGCCGAACCCGGTCGCAGGCGATCCGCGCAAGAAAGCGTTGGTGCTATTTGGTGGTTGTGGTAATCCGGCCTTTGATCTTCAGGCATTGGCAGCCATGGGTGACTGGTTGTTCCTGATTCCCGATGCGCCGGCTACTGCACCGGAGAATGTGAAGGCGATCCACTTTGGAGCCGATGTAAGCGCCGTGGATTTGATGGGTTTTGTCGATGTGGTTGTGTGCAAACCCGGCTACGGCGTATTAGCTGAATGTTGGCGTACGGACACGCCGATTGCATGGGTGGAGCGCCCCGATTTTCCGGAATTTCCGATGTTAAAAAAATGTTTGAATGATTCAATGCCATCAGCCGGTATGACACGTTGCTGTTTTCAGCACGGCGACTGGTTGCCAGCCTTGCAAGGTGCTTATTTGAACCGTAGACGTTTTCCTGTCGTATCGGCGGATGGCGCCGAACAAGCGGTTGATATTATTTTGGCACACATGCTCTGAATATGGGGGAATTACGACACAGGGGCGTAATGTTTGCGATTACTTTTTTTTTTAGAAGGACTACTCTGTGCCTATGAAAAAAATCAGTTATCTGGCTTCGAGTTGCGTATTCGCTATTTGTGCGAGTTTTGCCTTGGCTGCGCCGCTGTATGCCTGTGGTGAGTCCACCGCCGGGGCGGAACAGGCGGCATCTGCTGTGAGCAAGAAGGAATCGACAGCAGCGACAAGCCATGGGCAGACTGCGCTTCGGCAGACAAAACAAAAGGTAAAACAGAAAGGAAAACAGATAGCAGCACCGGAAAAACCGCAGGTGAAAGTTACCAACGTGGATTTCAAGGTGTTGAAAGAACGCTTGAAAGATACCGATGCGATTGGCTTTTTTACCAAGCTGGCGATACGTAATGATATTGTTGATCTGATGGACAAAATTAAAAAGTATCGGAAACACGCGATGTTGAATGCGAAAATGAAAGAAATCAGGCGCAACTTCGATGGTCTGTTGCTGAAAATTATCGCCTTGCTGGAGGATGACCCGAGTCTGTCCCGCGATTTATATGTGGGCAGAGAATCGATTTGGGAGAGTTTACTGGAGGTGAAAGCATGAAACGAATTTTTATGGCTGTATTATTGACGATGTTTATGGTGCCGGCTGCCAATGCTGTGACTGAAGCCGAAGATATTGCCACGACCATCAAATTGCGCGGTTACGATTGTGGAGGCAGGGCAGTGAGCAATATCAGTCAAACACAGGATGCTCAGGGTAATCGGACGATTCTGGCAACCTGCCCGAATGGCATTCGCTATCAGATTACTGTCTCATCCGATGGTCGTATGAATGTTCAAGCGCTAAATTAGCATGTTACAAATAAAACTGTAACGAATCATTTTGTCCTCCGACTGAATTGCAGGCTGGGTTGCCAGCCATAACATTTCATACGAGGAAGGATATTATGAACTATCACATTCAAAGGGATGCATCACGAATGCTTCTGGCTCCGGCCATGTTGCTGATGCTTGGCGCATGCAGTATGCCGATGTCGGATTATTCTTCCGATGATAGCGCCACCACCAAACCGGCTACCATCGCGAAAGCATCAACGCCGTTGCCGCATGTCGGTTTGTTCGCTTATACCAAAGCCCATGCCATGAATCCCAATCCACCGGATCGATGGGGCGGGGCTGTTACAGTGACTGCGAATCAAAGCAGAGGCGCAACGCAGTGGGTTTTACCCGGCCCGCGTGAGTTGGATCCCGCTGTGTTTGGCACGCCTGATCACCCGGCCATGTGGAATCAGGCACCATTTCCGCTGATTGGCATTGCACCGAAAATGCGTCAGTCCATGGGTGGCAAATACACCATTGTCGATCACGCTACGCCTTTCTCCGACTGGCGTGCCATTGGCGTCGGTGATTTACATATGAGCATTACCGATCTCACGGCTATAGATGGCGCAACCACCAAGGACAAGATTAATTTCGTAGCCACCTTCGATTCACCCGACAAGATGCACAGCTATAAAGTCGTGGTGAAGAAACCCATGCCGCACGGCTTTGGCTATCCGTCATTCGGAGGTGTGGTGACCGATCATATGATGCATGGCGGCACCGGCATTGGCACTTCGCTCATGCCCAGCATGTACACTTACGCCACATTCTGGGGTATCGGTGATATTTATGTCGATGGTCGCCTCACCAATCCAAATCAGATCGTACACATGATGGTGACAGAAGGCGTGCGCGGTAAACACTGGAAGTTAGGTGTGGATGGCGATATTCGCGGCGAAGGCGTGGTATTGCATCTGATGGTGCCGCCGTACAAAGCCAGTCCGAAGGGGCCGGTGATGGCACCGCTGCGTTCCGGTTATATCCCGTTTCCTGCAATCAAGAAACGCATGATGAAGATGAAGGCGATGGTTGAGAAAATGCCTCCGGAGAAGCAGAAAATGATGATGCCCAAGCTGATGGCTGCCAAAGCGTTGATGATGAAGACGAAGAAACATGTGCAGGAGCAAATGGCCGAGGGCAAAATGTTCGGTCAGCCGTTCTTCCATGTCATGTTCGGTAACGTCAAATACAGAGTGGGTCATCGTTAAGCCACACCCATAATCCGCATTATTCATGAATCGCCGTGATGATTGCGCTGAACCTTTGTTTGCAACGGATTTCGAGGAAAGAGTGCGTAGCCATGCATACGGACGATTGACGAGGGATTCGTTGCGGACAAAGGGGCAAGCAAGGGCATGGCAGTATTTATGAATACTGCGGAGAGCTAACTGGTCGCCGGAGTTCCCATCTCCCCTCACCCTC
>CAZDFL010000067.1:0-8162 GCA_964504835.1 uncultured Zetaproteobacteria bacterium | reverse complement strand
GTGAGTTTCATCATCTGTTTAACCGGTTGAGGTAAATCGGCAGAACCGAGGCCTTCGGCAAGTTCTGCATGGCCTTGTTCATCAATCTTCATTTGGCTGACAATAGCACGACTGCGCGCATCGTTTTCAGGCAAGTGCTCCAGGTGGCTGTCCAGATGACGCACTACCTGATGCTCGGTTTCGGCCAGAAAACCCAGATTCCAGCGATCACCGGCTATGCCTGCGGCCATGCCGATGGCGAAGGAACCGGCATACCAGAGCGGATCGAAAATGGAAGGGCGTTCACCGAGTTCTTCCAGACGATTACGGCACCAGTTCAGATGATCGGATTCTTCAATGGAGGCGTATTTCAGCTTATCCGCCAGCTTGGGATCTCGGGCAGTCAGGCTTTGACCTTGATACAAAGCCTGAGCGGCCATTTCACCGGCATGATTGACACGCATCAGCCCGGCTGAGGTGCGTTTTTCCGCGCTGCTCAGGGGTGCTGAATCATTTTTTACGCTGGCTGCTGGATAATCGCGCGAACTGATCTGTTTGCAAAAAATGTTATTCAGCCCTTTGTCTAATTCTGCGATAATTCGGTCGGAAAAGGTGGGGTTGCGAAAGTTCTTATCGGTCTGCTTATTTGTCATCGGGTAATCATAAGAAGCTGATTCCCATAGTGCAATAACGGATAAATATAGCGCAAGCCCTTTGTTTTCAATGCGTTCAGCCAGTATCCACAGAGGCTGTGGATAACTTTGTGGATGAATCTTTTGCATGGCCTGCATTTGTTACATATACATGACACGCATGTGACATGCCTAAAAAATATGCACGTATAAAAGATTAGTAATAACAATGTATTACGCTGTTTATATAAATAGATATAGTAAGCATGGCTATATGGTGGCTGGATTTTACTTTAGCGCAATGCCGAAGTGGATAAATCACAGTGCGATCATTGTTTTAGAATATCCAGGGCTGCTTTTTCACCGCGCTGCACTGCCAATTCGATGGTGGCAGGCAATTCACCAGGCATGGGCGATTCCGATGCGTCAATGATGCGCCCGATCACGGGTTTATATGCAGAATGGCGCACCAACACCGTCGCCCGTTTTTCATGCACGATGCGGGTGTGTGTTGGCGAGCAGTTTATGCCAGAGATGAGCGAAAGCTCATGATTTAGCTGGCCTATCAGTTTGTCATGGTCGGTCTTGCCTTCGACGGCGCTGATGACGACGCACAGATGGCGTAGGGGGGGATTGATGTGTCCCATTTGCGATGAGATATCGAAGAACCATTGACCCCGTGTGCCAATACCGCCGATAAATGGCTCTGGCAGAGCGGGTTGATTCTTATACCACAAGTGTACATTGGTAATGGCGCGCGTTTCACAATCGCCATCTATTCCCAAGAGTCTGTTTTTTGCATAGGCGGGTAATGCCATCACACAGGCGTCAAAGGCTGCACCATCAACCATGATTGCATCGCCTTTGTCTTGCAGTGTCTGGATTCGTCGGCGGGTGTGAATGATGGCTCCGGCTTGCTCGGCCTGTTTTGCCAGCGGCGCGATCAGCGCTTGTTGAAGTGGTGCATTGAACCAGCCGAGCCGGGCGCTGTATCGAGAGGCAAAACTTTCGCCCAATACGTGTGCGAATGTGCTTGCATCGGCTGTCTTCACGGTTTCATTCATGGCGCCGAGGCAGATGGGTTCGATCATATCCCGGATAAATTCGGCAGGAGCATTGCATTGATGTAACAGTGTAGCCACGCTTTGACCGGCGCAATGCTTTGTTTTTAAACGCTGGTTCAGCCGTAACATGGCCAGTGCAGAGCCCCAGCCATGCCCAGGCATGGATCGGACAGCCAACAGCATAGCCAACGGGAAGGGTAGTCGTGTCGACGGCTGTAAATGGAAAAACTGCCGTTGTTGATCCCAAAGTGGCAGTGTGAGTGATGTTTGCCAGATCACATGTTGAGAGGCATGACAATCAGCTAGCAGTTTTATGGTGGCCCGATAGGCACCGTTCAACAGGTGGGGGCCATTATCGCACCATTCGCCTGTTTTCTTATCGATAAAGGAGCGGGTGCGTCCCCCCGGTTCAGGGGCGGCTTCAAACAGTTCAACCTCGATACCGCTTTCTGCAAGCCTTAATGCAGCAGTAAGGCCGCATACGCCACCGCCAATGACTGCAATGCGACGGTGTGGCTCAGTTTGCATCAGTGATGAACCGGGAAGGTGTTTTTTACTGTATTCATGTCAGCAATCTTATGTCGAAAACGCTGTGATGTCCGCAGCTAAATCAACTGCATTTCATCTATCGTATTTTTTCGAACTAATGGTATCATTCCCTGATTTACACCTTTCGCAAGAATCGCTAAGGTTCGCGCCCTTTTGGCAAGACCGCTTTTGGATTGCCTGGTTAACATGAAAGCAAACAACGCGCCTGTATGATTTTCTCATGCGCGTTAGCTGGAGGATGAAATGGCATTGACCAAAACACAATTGGAAGCTTTTGAAAAGCAATTGAATGACTGGAAAGCAGAGCTGGAACTTGGCCAGAACGAAAATGTACAGGCCATGCACGAGCAGGAACAAACTGCTTTTCCTGACCCCACCGATCAGGCCAGTATGGAAACTGACCGCAATTTTGATCTGCGTATCAAAGATCGCGAACGCAAACTGATTAAAAAGATTAATCAGGCCATCAATCGCATCAATGAAGGTGACTTCGGCGAATGCGATTCATGCGGCGGTGATATCAGTATCAAACGTTTGCAGGCTCGTCCGGTCACCACGCAGTGCATTGAATGCAAGACAGCACAGGAACAGGAAGAACGTACCCGCCTCGACTGATTTTTAATTGAACTGAACAGATATATTTAAAGCCCGCGCCTTGTCGCGGGCTTTTTCCTTCCCACTCACGCCTCACGCCTAACCCTTCACCCATTGCGAACCGGAGACCAAACCGTAGAGTAGTCGCATGTCTTATTTGGTATTAGCCCGGCGCTGGCGACCGCAGAGATTTGCTGATCTGATTGGTCAGGACGTGGTGGTTCGCACCCTGAAAAATGCACTGACCAGTGGTAATCTCGCTCATGCCTATTTGCTGTGCGGTATTCGCGGCGTGGGTAAAACAACCATCGCACGTTTGATGGCGATGGCGGTTAATTGCGAGCGCTTAAATCATGGGGAACAATCGGACCACGGTGAACCTTGCGGTACGTGCTCGGCCTGTCGGGGCATTGCGGAAGGTTCCAATCTTGATGTGCAGGAGATGGATGCGGCCAGCCATACCGGCGTCGATGATGTGCGCGAGATTCTCGATGGCGTGCGTTATCCGCCGACGACATTAAAACGTAAAATCTATATTATTGATGAAGCGCATATGCTGTCCAAGAGTGCCTTTAATGCGTTGCTGAAAACGCTGGAAGAGCCGCCTTCATATGTGATGTTTATTCTGGCCACGACCGAGTCAGAGAAACTGCCTGTGACGGTGCGTTCGCGCTGTCAGCGTTTCGATTTGCGTCGCCTTGGGCAGCATGAAATTGGCGATTACCTTACCCATGTTTTCAATACTGAATCCATCAAGGCCGATACCGATGCGATTGCGGCCATTGCTCAGGCGGCGGATGGCAGCGTACGCGATGCTTTATCGCTGGCAGAACGCGTGCTGGCTTATTCATCCGATCATTTGACGGCTGCCAATGTGATGGGTGCGCTGGCTCTGGTGGGTTATGCGCTGGCGCGTGAGATGTCCGAACATGTCTTTGCCGGTCAAGCGGCGACTGCCGTACAATGTTTGCGCGGCGCGATGTCCAAGGGGCATGGAGGGCGCAGTGTGCTGGAGGAGTTAAGCCGTTTGTGGCATCAACTGGCCTGTCTGCAAGCCGATGCCGGTTTGCTGGATAACGAAATGGATGTGGATCATCGCAACTGGCTGGAGCGGCAGGTTCATCGGCTGGATGCAGCGGCGCTGGATTTGCGTTATCAGGTATTATTGAACGGTATTCGCGATCTGACGCTGGTGGATGAGCGCATGGGCGCAGAAATGGTGCTGATGCGCCTGTGTGGCCTGAATGCGATATCACCTGTGAGCGCGCTGGATTCTGAACCTGATAGTGTTACGACAGAGCCGCCGGAAACGCCGTCATTTACAGGTATTGTGGAAACAAAACCGGAAAAACAGTCCGAAGCAGAGCCGGTACTTGCACCATCGGTAAGCCCAGCCGACGAATCTACAGCTCAACCTGCCTCTGAGGATTTACCATTGGCGGAATCTCCGGCACCAGTCGGACGTTCGTTTGAGACATGGAAGCAGGCCGTGGAAGCCTTCGGTGCAATAAAACCGGGCGTATCGGCTATGCTGGATCATGTGATATGTATCGAATTTGCAGAACGGGTGCGACTGGCGCTGGATAAACATCAGCAGCGCGCTATCGCGGGCAGTGATCGATTGGCCTTTGCCGAATGGCTGGGGCGCGAAGTGTTGTGGGAATCGAGGGCGGAACATCAAGGTGAGTCGTTATCTCAGGAGCGCGCCAATCAGACCCGGCAGGAAACGGCGCGATTACGCAAGGGCGCGGAGGATGATCCGCATGTGCAGGCGCTGATGCGGGAAATGGATGCCAAACTGGTCAAGGTGCTGCCTGCTGGCGTGGCTGATGAAGGTTTAGGGTAAGTAAGTCAAAAGCATTCACCGCAGAGTACGCAGAGGAAGTCAAAGGCAGGAATCGCAGATAAATACGGATAAACGCTGATGAGAAGTACAAACAAAAGGTTTGTGATTGTTCGTGGTTTTACTCTGCGAAACTCTGCGTTTCTGTGATGGGCAGGAGCAAGGCTCGGCACTTCCGGGGCGCGATAGCTTAAAAAGAAGTGAGCGCAAGGATGCGCAGGAACGGTCGGTGGAAAGATTTGAATAGTTTAAACAGGAGCGATGAATGAATATCGGAAAAATGATGCAGCAGGCCAAGAAAATGCAGGAAAACATGAAACAGATGCAGGAAGAAATGGCTGCGGTGGAAGTGACCGGCGAGGCAGGCGGCGGCATGGTGAAAGTGCTGATGAGCGGCGATCAGGTTGTGCGTCGTATTGATATTGACCCGTCGGTATGGGCAGAGCAGGACAAGGGGTTGATCGAAGATTTGGTGGCGGCGGCTGTCAATCAGGCTTCACAAAAAGTGTCCGAGATGCAAAAACAGAAACAGCAGGGACTGATGGCCGGTATGCCGTTGCCGCCGGGTTTCTCTCTTTGATTCATTTGCCGGGTGTTCCGGCGCCGCTGGCTCGGGTGATCGAAATGCTGTCCAGCCTGCCCGGCATCGGATCCAAAACAGCCATGCGGCTGGGGTTGAATTTACTGTCGCGACCAGCGTCGGATTCCAGGGCTCTGTCGGAAGTACTTAAATTGTTGCATGAACAAGTTGGGTTTTGTGAAACATGCGGCTGTTTTGCCGAGCAGGGGCGTTGCCAATTTTGTGATGATGTGAAGCGGGATGCTGCAACCGTGTGTCTGGTTGAGCAGCCGGTGGATGTGCTGATGATGGAACGCGGTCATGGCTATCGCGGTGTGTATCATGTGCTTGGCGGGCGTCTGAGCCCGATAGACGGGGTTGGGCCGGAACAACTCAGATTGATTGCTTTGGACAAACGCATAGAGCAGGGCATCAATGAATTGATTTTGGCCACCAGCGCAACGGTGGATGGTGAAGCAACAGCACATTATCTGGCCAATCGTTATCAGCATTATGGTGTCCGTATGTCCCGCATTGCGCGCGGCGTGCCGGAAGGTGGCGAACTGGAATATCTGGATGAACACACCTTGAGCCGGGCGCTGGAGCAACGTATCCACTGGGATAATGCGGCGTAATGTTTTGTTAAAACAAGAGCTTATTCAGCGCTATCAACGTTTGAACAGCGAGATGAAAGAGACTGGCGTTTCGATGCTGGCGGTGAGTAAATATGCACCGGATGAAGCGGTGCAGCTACTGATGAATGCCGGACAGACTCAATTTGGCGAATCGCGCCCCCAGAGCCTGCGTGACCGGGCCGAGCATTGGCCGGACTGTGCATGGCATATGATCGGGCCGGTACAGAAGAACAAGGCCAAGTATGTCGGACGCCATGCGGCCATGTGGCACAGTTGCGAAAATCTGGAAACGGCGGCAATGGTGGCACGATATGTCACAGATCGAGTCTTGCCGGTGCTGATTCAGGTCAATGTTGCCAATGCGCCGGGACAACACGGAGTCAGTCCGGATGCAGTATCGGCATTTGCTGCCGCTTTGTCTGACATCGAAGGATTAAGGTTGGCGGGTCTGATGTGCATGGCACCCAAAGACGGTGATATTCGACAGGCTTTTCAGGTGGTGCGAGGCTTGCGGGATAAGCTGTTCGATGGAAGCATTTCGAATCTGGTTGATGGTGAATTATGCATGGGCATGAGCGGTGATTATCAGGTTGCTATGCAGGAAAACGCTACCATGGTGCGCTTGGGTTCGATTCTGTTTGGTGATTGGGATGTGCGAAAATAGCCAAAACCTTTTCACCACAGAGGACACAGAGAGCACAGAGAAAGTCAAAAGCAGGAACCGCAGATGAACGCGGATAAACACAGATAAGAAGCAAAGACAAAATTAGGTTGGTTTTGGTTTACTCTGTGCTCTCTGTGTCCTCTGTGTCCTCTGTGGTGAATGCTTTTGAATAGTTTTTATCAAATATAGGTAAGGTAAGAATATGCAGGAATTGAAGATAGGATTTATTGGCGGCGGTAATATGGCTGAGGCGTTGATTGCGGGGCAGGTTAAAGGCGGCCATGCACGTGGCAGCATTTGCGTGTCCGAACCCAAACAGGAACGGCGTGATTTTCTGGTCAGCCAATATGGCATCTGTTGTGTGGAGCAGAATGTTGATGCAGTCGCTGATGCGGATGTGCTGGTGTTGGCAGTCAAGCCGCAACAGATGCAGGCGGCGCTGAATGGGCTTGCTGTTCATCTGAAGCCGGATACCACGGTGATCAGTATTGCTGCTGGCGTGAGTACGGCATCATTGCATACATGGCTTGGCGCGGATACGCATATTGTGCGGGTGATGCCCAATACACCTGCTCTGGTGGGCGAGGGCATGTCGGTGCTGTTCAGCGATGCTGATGAAACTCATAAACAGCGTGCTGAATATGTGCTCAATGCCTGTGGTGAGTCTTTACGTGTTGAGAAGGAAAAAATGATGCATGCCGTGACGGCAGTGTCCGGTTCCGGCCCGGCCTATTTCTTTCTGCTGGCCGAGGTGATGCAGGCGACGGGTATCAAGCTGGGGCTGGATGAAGCTGTGGCCGCCAAGTTGGCTGCCCAGACTGCTTTGGGAGCAGGTAAAATGCTGGTCGAAAGCGGTCGTGCTGCTGAAGCATTGCGTCATCAGGTGACCAGTCCCGGTGGCACCACGCAGGCAGCGCTGGATGTGATGTATGAAATGGGTATGCCAGCTGCTATTCGTCAGGCGGTACTGGCGGCCAGTAAACGCTCTGGGGAATTAAGCTGATGTTTGTACTCGGTTATTTTTTACAAGCTGTGGCGGGGGTGCTGCATATTCTGCTGATGACGGCGACCATCGTTGTCATTGCCCGGGCAGTGTTATCGTGGGTTTCGCCCGATCCGTATAATCAGATTGTGCGGATTATTAATCAGTTATCGGAGCCGTTGCTGTTTCAGGTCAGAAAGCGTGTGCCTTATATCAGCGGTATTGATTTTTCGCCGCTGATTGTATTGTTAATCATCATGTTCATGGATAATTTCCTTGTTGCGACCCTGAATCGTATCGCCATACCGCTGATTCAGGGCGGCTGATGGTGATAGGCGCGGACGTTCTGGATACAATATGCTGTGCAGGCAAAGGTGGACTGTATCTGAATATCCATGCCCAACCCGGCGCGCGCAGGCCGCAATTGCGCGGCTTGCATGGCGATGCCGTGAAAATCGCTATCGGCGAAGCTGCGCAAGATGGTAAGGCCAACAAATCGATCACGCGCGTGATTGCCAAAGCGCTTGATTTACCTATATCCGATGTGGACATTACTTCAGGCATGACTGCCCGGCGCAAGCGCGTATTTTTGCGCGGTGATGCGGTCAGTCTGAAAGTCAATATTCTGAAATGGCTCAATGCCAATGCCTGACTCTCAACC
>CAZDFL010000066.1:0-8381 GCA_964504835.1 uncultured Zetaproteobacteria bacterium | reverse complement strand
ACGAGCAAGAGCTGTGCCGAAAAAACGTCAGGCCAGCCAGGGCGCGGTGTGATTCCGGTTGCTTTCAAATTGATGGATTGCATCGGCCTGCGCCAGGGTCAGGGCAATGTCATCCAGACCATTGAGCAGGCAATGTTTGCGGAAGGCATCGACGTTAAAAGGCATCGATTGCCCGGATGGCGTGGATACGCTTTGCGATTCCAGATCAACGTTAAGGCTATAACCCACGCTTGCCGCGCATTCATCAAACAACTGATCCATCAGTGTAGCATCCAGCACAATGGGCAGGATGCCATTTTTAAAACAGTTATTGAAAAAGATATCAGCAAAGCTCGGCGCAATCACACAGGCGAAGCCGTAATCCAGAATGGCCCACGGCGCATGCTCGCGCGATGAACCACAACCGAAATTCTCGCGCGCCAATAGAATCTGTGCGCCCTGATAACGCGGCTGATTGAGTATAAAATCAGCCCGCTTCGGCCTGTTCGTGCAATCCATGCCAGGTTCGCCACGATCTTCATAACGCCATTCATCGAACAGGAATGGCCCGTAACCGGTGCGTTTGATGCTTTTCAAAAACTGTTTGGGAATGATGGCATCGGTATCGACATTGGCCCGATCCATCGGTGCCACCAATCCTGTTAATGTTGTAAATGCCTGCATGTTTATTCTCCTGTGAGGGGTGAGATGTGAGGTATCAGTCTCTTATCCGTAAAATCTAATGCAAAATGCACAAGAATCCTTACCGCCTAAAATACTATACGTCAAAAGATCAAAAGATTCTCACCACAGAGTACACAGAGAGCACAGAGGAGGTCAAAATCTTTATGTTCTGATTTTCTCTGATTTTCTCTGATTTTCCTCTGTGCTCTCTGTGTACTCTGTGGTTCAAGATTTTCCTGCCTGGTTCCGGCTATGCCGGGTTAGGTGTGAGGTGTCAGGGGTAAGGTGTTTTCCTCACATCTCACGTTTTACATCTAACATCTTCCCCCCACCCTCTGATGTCCACAAAATGGCCTGCAATCGCTGCTGCGGCGGCCATGGCCGGGCTGACCAGATGGGTTCGTCCGCCCATGCCTTGTCTGCCTTCAAAATTACGATTGGAGGTGGATGCACAACGCTCGCCCGGTTCGAGCCGGTCAGCATTCATGGCCAGACACATCGAACAGCCCGGCTCGCGCCACTCAAAACCGGCATCACGGAAAATAACATCCAGCCCTTCCGCTTCGGCCTGCTGCTTGACCAGCCCGGAGCCTGGTACTGCCAGCGCCAGTGTTACGTTTCCGGCTACTTGCCTGCCTTTTACCATGGCAGCGGCTTCACGAAAATCTTCGATACGGCCATTGGTGCAGGAGCCGATAAACACTTTATCAATGGCAATATCCTGCAATGGCGTACCTGCCTGTAAATCCATATATGCCAGCGCCCGCTGCCAACCTTCGCGTTGCACGTCATCTCTGGCATCGTTCAGGTTTGGTATCGATGCGGTTACCGGCAACTCCATTTCAGGGCTGGTTCCCCAACTCACCTGCGGTGCGATATCAGCCGCATTGAATGTCAGTTCCTTATCGAACACAGCCTCGGAATCGGAATGCAATTCAGCCCATGCCGCTGCCGCTTGATCCCAGACATCGCCGGACGGCGCAAAGGGACGCCCTTTTACATAATTAATGGTGACATGATCCACCGCCACCATGCCGCAACGTGCGCCCGCTTCGATAGCCATATTGCATAACGTCATACGCCCTTCCATGGACAGGGAACGAATGGCCTCACCGGCAAATTCGAACGCGTAGCCGGTACCGCCAGCGGTGCCAATTTTACCAATAATATACAGTGCCACATCCTTGCCTGTGATACCCTGCGGCAATGCGCCTTCGACGTTGATGCGCATCACCTTCGGTTTTTTCTGAATCAGGCACTGGGTAGCCAGCACATGCTCCACTTCGGAGGTGCCGATGCCCATGGCAATGGCACCGAATGCGCCATGGGTGGAGGTATGTGAATCACCGCACACCACCGTCATGCCGGGCAAAATCAAACCCTGTTCCGGCCCCATCACATGCACTACGCCCTGGCGAATATCGCCGAGCCCGAATTCTGTAATACCGAATTCCGCACAATTGCTATCGAGCGCTTCCACCTGTGTACGCGAAACCGGATCGGTAATGCCGGCATCCCGGTTGGTGGTAGGCACATTATGATCGGGCGTTGCGACCGAAGCATTGACGCGCCACGGCTTGCGTCCGGTTAATCGCAAACCTTCAAAAGCCTGTGGGCTGGTGACTTCATGCACCAGTTGGCGGTCAATGTACAACAGCGTTGAACCATCGTCATTTTGCTTGACGATATGTTGTTCCCACACTTTATCGAATAATGTCTGCGCCATTGGTAAATCCTGCCTTTTCACTCAAAGTGCGGGCAGTGTAGCGATTTTAGCTCCGCGTTGCGAATTTCAAACCATTTACGTCCATCTGCGGTTCGCCTGAAAGCCTGTTGAACTGCCATCAAATTGCATTTACGGTCTTCACAGCTATGCTGCGCATTCTTGTAAGTGATGAAGGGGGGGGCGCATGTCGATCAAATCGGATAAGTGGATTCGCAAAATGGCCAATGAACAGCGCATGATTGAACCGTTTGTGGATGGTCAGGTTAAACAGAGAGACGATGGCACCGGTATCGTCTCATACGGCCTGTCTTCTTATGGCTATGATGTGCGCTGCTCAGACGAGTTCAAAATATTTACCAATATAAATTCGGCTATCGTTGATCCAAAAGATTTCTGTCCCTCCTCCTTTGTCGATATTCAATCAGATGTCTGCATCATTCCTCCCAATTCGTTTGCGCTGGCCAGAACCATGGAATATATGCGCATTCCGCGTTCGGTGCTGACGATCTGTCTGGGTAAATCAACCTATGCGCGTTGCGGGATTATCGTCAATGTCACACCGCTAGAGCCGGAATGGGAGGGCCATGTGACGCTGGAGTTCTCTAATACCACGCCATTGCCAGCCAAGGTTTATGCCGGTGAAGGCGTGGCCCAGTTTTTGTTCTTTGAATCAGATGAAGAATGCGAAACCTCATACAAAGACAAGGCTGGAAAATATCAGGGGCAAACGGGCGTGACGGTGCCGAGGTTATAACGATGAAATTATCTGAAATTCTGTCCGGTGCGGACAAGCCGCTGATTTCCTGCGAGTTCTTCCCGCCCAAAACCGACAAGGGTGAAGAGAATCTGTGGAACTGCCTGAATGAACTGCGCAGCATCAATCCGGCTTATATTTCTGTCACCTATGGTGCCGGGGGTACTACGCAGGATCGCACCAAAGGCATTGTTACCCGCATCAAAGATGAAACGGGGTTGTCGCCGGTTGCCCATCTGACCTGTGTTGGTGCCAGCAAGGAACAACTGGCCGAGCTGCTGGCCGATTACCGGGCTGCGGGCATTGAAAACATCCTGGCGCTGCGTGGCGATGCGCCTGAAGGTATGGCTCATTTTGAGGCGACCGCAGGCGGGTTTTCTCATGCCACGGATCTGATTGCATTCCTGCGTGAACAGGGTGATTTTTCCATTGCCTGTGCCACGTACCCCGAAGGCCACCCTGAATCAAAGGGCGGTGTGGCCGATGATATTCGTTATCTGAAAATCAAGCAGGATAATGGCGCAGATGCAGCAGTGACCCAGTATTTCTTTGATAACGACACATTCTTCCGCTTTCGCGATGACTGCCGCGCGGCAGGGATTACCTTGCCTATCATTCCCGGCATCATGCCGATTGGAAATTTTGATCAAATTGTGCGTTTCTCGGCTATGTGCGGCGCGGGTATTCCTGATTGGCTGCGCCAACAAATGGAACCAATCAAGGATGATCTGGATGCTGTCAAAGCACTCGGCATTGACCTGGCTGCGAAGCAGTGCCGTGAGCTATTGCAGGCTGGCGTGCCCGGATTGCATTTTTATACCCTGAACAAATCTGAAGCGACCATCGCCATCCGGAATCAACTGACCGACCTGTTGTAGCTTAGTCGCCGATAATATGCACGATGATTTTATTGTCAGGGTAGGGGCTGGCACCTTTGCGCAGTGCTACGGTTCCTCTGGTGATTGAAGCCAGTGATGCAACCAGTTTTTCGGCGACCGCTTTGTGGCTGGCGTCATAGTAAAACACAGTCGTCGCTCGCGACAGACCCATGCCGGCAGGGCGCGTAGGGAATTTTGGTTTAAAACCAACGTTACTAATGGCATCGCCAATATTCTGCTGCAATGACGGAGCAATTTTTTGCGTAAAGATGTCCAGGTCGGAAGTTGCGATTAACTTGGATAGGTCAGATGGCGTAGCTTTTTTCGTTTTGGTTTTTGCTGCCACATGTTTTTTCTTCTTGGCTGCTTTCAACGAGGCTTTGGCACTGACGAGCTTATGATCCATTCGTCTGATCTGGTCTTCCAGTTCAGTCAGTCTGACTTTGGCATCGGCCAGTTGTTCGCTGAGTCTGCTATTTTCATCTTTTACATGCTGCTGATTTTTAACGGCGAACTCGGCATCAACCAGTTGCTTGATCGTTCCCACCTTGATGTCGGTAATATCATTTTTGGCCAGTTGCAGTTGGTCACGCGTATCCCGTAAGCTGCTTTCTAGGTTGGTCAAATTATTTTGCCTGTAGTTCACTACGCCGGAAGTGATAGCCAGAATGAGCGCTGTAATGGCGATTACCATGGGGAATGACCGTTCGCTTTTTGCGGCGCTTTCATGCAAAGAATGATCTGACATTTGTGTTCCTCCGCTCGCGGTGACGCAAGTATCTGAGTGGTCTGTCCATGCTAAAAAAATAGCCCGGGGGAGAGCCGGGCTATTTTCGAAAAGAGGGTGAGTTAGTTACTGACCAGATGAATCTCTGACCTGCGGTTTCTCTGACGTCCTGCATCGGTTGTATTATCGGCGACAAAACTGGTTGCACCAAAGCCTTCAGCCTGGACGATTTCCTGAGGAAGTCCGGCAGCGACCAGAGCATCGGCAACATTTTGCGCACGCGCCTGACTCAACGCCAGATTGGTCTTGTAAGGGTGACGCGATTTGTGACGATGACCCGGATAGCCGCCGATGGGTTCATCATCGGTATAGCCACGCACTTCAATCTGTTGCGTACGTGGTTTGGACAGGAATTTATCAGCCAACCGATTCAAAGCCTGACGCGACTGACGGGTTAATTCCATATAACCGGAGCGAAATGATACGGTGACCCATAATCTGTCTTTCGGCACTGCCTGTGCTGCTTGTTGGCGCGTTTCTTCTTCGGCCTTCAGTTGGGCAAGTTTCTGAGCCTTTTGATCGGCAATATCCTGATTTAACTGTTTCAGCGAACTGCGTAAATCAGCAATTTCAGTTCCCAGTTGCTCATTTTCCTGCGCCAGTTGACTCTTGCTCGAAACTGATGTCGCATCCGGCTCGGCTGGACCAAAAATAGCATCCACTGTGCTACACGATGAAACCATCAGCATGAATGCAAGCAAGACAAACCTTAATTTGTACATAGAGTGCTCCCTGTTATATAAAACCCAACGCCTGAACCGTAGCTGGAATAATGAGCATCAGCAAGTCAATTCTTCAATTGCTGTGGTGTTTTGCCTCGGTTTATTGATAAATCATATTAAGTTTACGGCGCTTGGTGTTACTATGCCTGCCTGTTTCGGGTTAAGGATGACTTTTTACGCAGTCATTTATTATTGTTATGGTGGAGATGGAGACAAACATGAGAACCTTATTGCTCATCGTTATGCTGTTTGGCTGGCTCGGTTCGGCTCAGGCTGAAACACGTTATATTGTCGATCAGGCAAAGCTTCCCATGCGTTCCGGCCAGAGCACTGGTCATGCGATTGTACGCATGCTGCCCAGTGGGACGGCAGTTGAAGTGCTCGGTCAGTCGAATGCAGGTTATACGCATATTCGCATCCGTGGCGGTAAAGAGGGCTGGATACTGAGCAGATATTTGATGAAAGAGCCGGCGGCCCGCAGTCGATTGGTCTGGGCTGAACAGGAATTGAGTAAACTGCACAAACTGCAAGAGAAGAAGAAACTCCTTGTGCAGGAAGTAACCGGCCTCAAAAAAGACAATAAAAATCTGCAAACGGAGTTGGCGCGTATTCGCAAAGCCGCGGCCAATGCCGTTGCCGTTGCTGATGAAAACAGGGTATTGAAAACGAAGGCGGCAGAGGCTGAGCAGGCATTTGAAGCCCTGCGTCAGGAAACCAGCGATATCAGAAGCGGAGCGCAACAGCGCTGGTTTATACTCGGCGGCGGCGCCATTCTGCTGGGTATGCTGCTGGGCCTGATCTTGCCGCGATTAAAAGTCCGACGCAAAGATCGCTGGGGTAGATACTAACGCGCATGGCTATCGTCAATCGTCGGGCGCGACATGAATACCATATACTCGAAACCTTTGAGACAGGCATGATTCTGACCGGTCCTGAAGTCAAATCGATTCGACTTGGGCAGGCCAATCTGGCTGAGGCGCATTGTATTATCCGTAATTCGCGCGTGTTGTTGATCGGTTGTCATATCAGCCCCTACAAACCTGCCGCGATGAATAATCCGACGGAACCGGCCAGAACGCGTGAGTTGTTGCTGAAAAAGCATGAACTGGAGCGCTTGATGGGCAAGCTGAAAGAGCAGGGTTTGACGTTGGTACCATTAAAACTCTATTTCAATGCACGCAATTTTGCCAAGCTGGAAATCGGCTTGGCGCGCGGTAAAAAAATGCACGATAAACGCCGGGATTTGAAAGAGCGTGATGTCAAACGCGATCTTCAGCGGCGCTACAAAGTCTAGTCCTGCCCTTTACCCATAAGTCACCTCACTGATATCGTTGTTTCTGCCTGCCAATATTCAATCGGGCATGTAGCGTTGGCTCATGTTTAATGTTCTGCTTGGCATGGCTGCTATCATCCTGGTCGGTATCGGCTGGCGTGTATTGCTGGGGCGAAAGTCAGCCGAAAACATTCGCGCTCACTTGGCCCAGGCCGTATACCATATATTCCTGCCGGCGCTGGTCTTGCATGTGCTCTGGCAATCACCCGTTGATCTGAACACGATACGTATCCCGCTGGTAGCGGCGTTGTCCGTATTATTATCGCTGTTGGCGGCATTTTTATTATATGGCAATGGCAAGCTGGTGGCGGCCTTTTTGCCCGGTAATACCAACAAAATGGTAGGTGCGCTGCTGCTGGCTTCGGCCTTTGGTAATTTCTCCTATCTGGGGCTGCCTGTGTTGAGTCAGACATTTGGCGACTGGGCGCAAGTGGTTGCTATCCAGTTCGATCTGCTGGCCAGTACGCCGATTTTATTCACCGTCGGCATTATTCTGGCTCGCTACTACGGCCATTCCAGCGAAGGTAACCATGTGCTGCTCAGTTTGTTTCAGGTGCCGCCAATATGGGCGGCAGTGGCCGGTTTGTTCCTGAGTATTTTTGCCGTGCCCATGCCTGCCTGGCTGGATACGTCTCTGGCGTCTCTGGCTGCAGCGGTGGTGCCATTGATGCTGTTATCTGTTGGCATGGCGTTGCGCTGGCAATCAGGTTGGGCGGCGCGCATTCCTGTATTACTGCCGGTGCTGATGATTCAATTGGTGCTGATGCCGTTGATTGCGTGGGGCGCATCGATTGGCGTGGGCATGCCGCAAAGATTCTTACCGCCGAGTGTGATTGAAGCGGCCATGCCAACCATGGTGTTGGGGCTGGTTGTATGTGATCGTTTTAAACTGGATGTGGGGCTGTATGCCGAAGCGGTGACGCTCACGACTATCTTGTCGCTACTGACACTGCCATTGTGGCTTCAGGCGGTATCCTGATGCATAGCCAGCGAGCGCAAAAGACGCGGAGTTGATGCTTTAGTGAGCGTGGTTTTGTACTTCGAGTGTGCGTGCAGCTGAGAAATTGGCCCCGTTTCATAAACCTTTTTCTTGTGCAGTCAATTCAGCTGATGCACTTCGTGTGCTTCGTGGTTAATATGCCGCCGTTTACAGGGAGAATCTATGTCCACAGAGTTTAAAGATCGCATTATTATGGTAACTGGCGCATCCGATGGTATCGGCCAGCGTGTTGCTGCCGCATTGGGAGAGGCCGGAGCCAGCGTCATCGCGCTGGGTCGCAATGAGGATGGTTTGCAGCAAACGCTGGAACGCATCGAGGAACTCGGTGGTCGCTGCCTGTGTGTGCCGTTCGATCTGATGAATTTTGACGATTACGGTAAATTGTTTCTGTCCCTCAAAGATCAGATTCCGCATCTCGATGGCCTGGTGCATTGTGCCGGTTCCATTGATCGCTGCACGCCGTTGCAATATGTCAAAACCGATGTATTCAGGCAGATGCTCGATATTCACCTGACTGC
>CAZDFL010000065.1:0-8393 GCA_964504835.1 uncultured Zetaproteobacteria bacterium | reverse complement strand
GATAACAGAGGCTCGCCATGCTGCCGGGCGGTAAACGTTGCAGATGGAGGCGCGCCGACGATCCGGGTCGGGGAGTCATCCGGTACCGGTTCAGCGAGTTCAGCCTCCAGAGCTTCCAATTGACGCAACATGCGATCGTATTCCGCATCAGAAATGAGCGGTGCATCGAGTGTATAATAACGATAATTGTGTTCTTTGAGTGTGATGCGCAGGGCATCAATACGTTGTTTGAGCGTCGTAATATCGTTATCCCTGTTCCGTTTTGTTGTCGCCACCCTGCACTCCGCCCTTGTCACTGGCTGGCTCAGCCAACATTTCATCAATGGTACGGAGAATAGGCTCCGACATCCAGTCCACCGCGCCGATCAGGTGTTTGAGTACTTTGCCATTGCGGTCGATCAGGAATGATTCAGGATAACGGAATACGCCATATTGGCGTGACACCGCAGAATCGGCATCATGTAACACTTGAAACGGCATTCTGTACTCTTTCATAAAATCGATCAGATCCTGGCGCTGTTGATCGACCGAGACGGCGACAATCTTCAGGCCTTGTGCCGCATATTTGTCATGCAACAGAGCCATGGATGGAATTTCCTTGCGGCAAGGCGGGCACCATGTGGCCCAGAAATTGAGCAGCAATACCTCACCTTTGGGAACCGATTGCACCACGCCTTTTACATCCGGCAGACTGAATTCGGTGAGGTAGTCGCCTTGCCGAACCGATGCCGGTGCTTCAGGCAAAGCAAACCATATGGCGCTACCGATAGCTGCAAAGATACCGAGCAGCACGAACCATCGGGATGTTCTTGATAACGTGTCAGGATGCCCGCTGATATTCTCGTTCATGCGGTTGCTCCCGTCGTCAATGCCGCCAGAGATGTTTGTAAATCAGCCGCCGCCACCCTGTGTTTGAACAAGGTCTGTCCATCTATCAGTAACACTGGCACATCGAGTCCATAGCGAACCAGCAGCGCCTTGTCGTGATCCACGTTGATTGTTTCCCACGAGCATAAGCCCTGTTCAGCCGCCGCAGCGACCACTGCCTTGGCATCGTCGCACAGGCAGCAATCACGGCGGCTGAGTAGTTGAATATGAGGCTGGCTCATCGGCTTGGCGTTAATCCTTTTCCGAATGCTTTTTTGGCAGCTTGATCAGCGTAAACACCTGATCGCCATGCCTGTCCAGCATCACCCGCAGCACCTGACCCGGCTTGAATTTCCTGGCCAGTTTTGAAAAGGCCCGGATATTGTTTACATCCTTGCCATTGATGCGATAAATCACATCGCCTCGCTGAATGCCACCACGTGCTGCCGGCATGCCGCGTTGCACTTGCTGAACAACGACACCATGCTTGACGCGTGTCTGTAATCTGGCTGACAGATCAGATGTCAGATTGTCCACCACCATGCCGAGACGTATTTTGGCATCATTCAGGCTCGGGTGCCCGTTGGATGCTGTTTCCTCGTCTTTCATGGCTTCCACTTTGACCGTGATGGTCTTGGATTTGCCGTTGCGAATCACACCGATTTTGACACGATCACCCGGCGCATGGCGCGCTACCCGCAGCGGTAAATCATGCGCCTTATGAATGGCTTCGCCGTCAATCGATACAATTACATCACCCGGCAAAATACCGGCTTTGTCGGCTGCTGAACCGGCAACCACTTGCGGAACCAGCGCACCCTGACGATTTTTCAAGCCGAGCGCCTGCATGGTTTCCTTGTCTACGTCAGTGATGTGGACGCCGAGCCGTGCCCGTGTCACATGACCGTTTTCACGCAATTCATCGAGTACGGATCTGGCCAGGTTAATCGGAATTGCAAAGCCGATGCCGTTATTGCCGCCGCTGCGTGAATAAATGGCGGTATTGATGCCAATCACTTCGCCCTTGGTGTTAAATAACGGACCGCCGGAATTACCCGGGTTGATGGCGGCGTCGGTCTGGATAAAATCATCATAGGGGCCGGAACCAATCACACGCCCTTTGGCGGAAACGATACCGGCTGTCACGGTCTGTTCCAGGCCGAACGGGTTACCGATTGCAACCACCCAGTCGCCCACGCGCAGCTTGTCGGAATTCCCCAGAGTGACTGCCTTCAGGCGCTTGTTCGCTTTGAATTTGATCAGGGCGACATCCAGTTTGGGGTCGGTACCGATGATTTTAGCTTCATGTTCTGTGCCGTCGCGCATTTTGACGATGACTTCGTCAGCGCCTTCCACAACATGGTTATTGGTGATCACATAGCCATCTGTCGAGAGAATAAAACCGGTGCCCAAAGCGTGCCGATCCTGTTGCTGCTGGCGCGGCATATTGCGAAGGAAGTCATTGAAGAATTCATCAAAAGGCGAACCACCATGTGGTGAGCCAAATCCGGGAGGCAAGCCCCGCTGGGCCATTTTGACATGTTTGGTGGTACTGATATTGACCACCGAATTTGCTTGCGCCGCAGCCAGATCTGCGAAACTGTCGGGCATTGCCTGAGCATGCGATGCCCACATGAGGGCAATAAATAATACGGGTAATAATCGTTTGATTTGACTCAATCTCAACTCCTTGGATTAAAATGAAGACCGATTTGTAAGACTATTGAATGAAAAAAAGATGAAGGTTTGTTTTCAATGTGATGAAACCAGCATGTTATCTGCGCTATGTTCTGGCGATTTGCCCAGCACACGCACCATGCGCACATCCAGCCCTGATTGGTTGTCGTTATCTTTCAGACGAGATTTGTACCAGAGATAATAGACCAATACCGCTGCCATCCCGCCAAGCCCGGCCAGCGCCTCAACGGCGGGCCAGCCGAAATACAGGGCCAGACTGCGCGTAGCCAGACCTGCCGCCACAAAGGCTGCCATAGGCACGGCATACAAGCGGAAGGCAATGCGTAATACCACATTATCAGGCACTTCCAGCAATACGCGATCGCCGACTGTGGCATGGATGCGATTAGGCACACGCAGTTCAATGATGCGTTCCACCCATGAACCCATGGTGGCACATGATGTTTTACCAGCGCAATCGCCACAGGCGCTGGCACGCCTGCCACTGACAATGGCATCCTGCCCTTCCACTGCAATCACTGTGACTTGCTGTTCCAATATCTACTCCGTTATGAATCCTGTGTCGAACTGAAAAAGCGCAGCTTACACCACGATACAGTATTTGCGCCAGATAATCTGATATATCTATCCGGCAGATTTATCCATGCCGATCAATTGAAACAGCTCCAGTCTGGACGACGGGTTTTTCATAAACGCTCCGGTCAGCTTGGAGGTGGTAGTCCAGGAGTTGGCTTTGTGGATGCCCCGGTGACACATGCAAAAATGCTGGCACTGGATAATCACCGCCACGCCTTTCGGGTTGAGCACTTCATCAATGGCATTGGCAATCTGCATGGTCAGTTTTTCCTGCACCTGCAATCGCTTGGCATAACCTTCGACCACGCGCGCCAGTTTGGATAGCCCCACCACGCGATCACGCGGGATATAAGCCACATGCGCCTTGCCGACAAACGGCACCATATGATGTTCGCAATGACTATGCACATCGATATCCGAAACCAGCACCACCTCATCATAGCCTTCGACTTCTTCAAAGGTTTTGAGCAAATGTTCGCGCGGATCTTCACGATAACCGGAGAAATGCTCATGCATGGCCGAGAGCACGCGAGCCGGGGTTTCCTGCAATCCTTCCCGTTCCAGATCCTCACCCATATATTCGAGCAGGCCGCGCACATGCGCCATTCCTGCGATATTTTTCGGGTCGTTCGGGTTAAAATTTTCAGTCACACGCACTTCCTTTTCGAGTTATGCGGGGCACCATAGCGCAAATATTCAGGAGGAACCATGCTGACTGTCGATTTATTACGTCACGGCGCGCTGGAAGGCGGCATCAAATACCGGGGCAAGGTTGATGATCCGCTCACACCGGAAGGACGGCAGGCCATGGATCAGGTCTGGCGACAGCTGGGCGCGGATGTGGATTTTATTATCACCTCGCCATTAAGCCGCTGCGCTGAGCCAGCCAGAGCATGGTCAGCGCAAGCAGGCATAGATTGCCTGATTGAACCACGCCTGGCCGAAATAGATTATGGCGCATGGGAAGGCAAAACAATGGCGACGATCCAGCAGGAATATCCCGGCATGCTGGAACGCTGGCGCGCCGATCCGACCGGCATGTGTCCACCCGGCGGCGAATCGCCGGAATCTTTACGCGCCCGGTTATCGCAATGGTGGGATGAGGCTCGCGTGCAATTTGAGGGAAAGCATATTCTGCTTGTAGCGCATTCCGGCAGTCTGCGCATGCTCATTGCTCTGTTGCTGGAGCAACCGATTGCATACACGCGAAGTATCAACATGCCATACGCCTGTTTGCACCGGATGGTTTATAAAGGTGAAGACACAAGAGGGCGCTACAATAAAACCAGATCAACGCTCACGACTTTTGCACGTGGTTCGTAGAGCTTGGTAAAAAGGCCATAGAAGTGAATCTTTACGATTTTATTTGTTACTTCAACGAGCCCGCTTTTGCTGGCTTGCCTAAGTTTTGCAATCTCCTAGCCTTGCCGATTGCTGCTACAGGATATGTAGTGGCTCAATGAGGTATCCATGAAAGTTCTCGTAGTCGGCGGCGGTGGTCGCGAGCATGCATTATGCTGGAAGCTGAAACGCTCGGCTTCAGTTGACGAGGTCGTATGCGCACCGGGTAATCCGGGCATTGCGGCTGATGCGCGCTGCGTGGCAGTCGGGGCTGAAGATATTGACGGATTGATAGCGCTGGCGGCTAGCGAGAAACCGGATCTGGTTGTCGTCGGCCCTGAAGTGGCGCTGGTGGCAGGGCTGGGCAATCGACTGCGTGAGGAAGGCTTCGCGGTGTTCGGGCCGAATAAGGCGGCAGCTAATCTGGAAGGTAGTAAATCATTCTCCAAACGGTTGATGTATGAAGCTGGCGTGCCGACGGCGCGGTTTGAAGTGCATGTGGATCTGGAAGAAGCGATAGACACGATTCGTAGCTGGGGCGCGCCAATTGTGGTCAAGGCATCCGGCCTGGCGGCTGGCAAGGGTGTGATTGTGGCGCAAACCGAAAAAGAGGCCATTGATGCCGTGCGCGATATGTTGGCTGGCAACTCATTTGGGGAGGCCGGGTCGCAGGTGATTATCGAGGAATGTCTGGTTGGCGAAGAAGCCAGTTGTTTGTTTATTGTTTCCGGCGATACGATTCTGTCGCTGGACTCTTCTCAGGATCATAAAGCGTTGCTGGATGGCGATCTGGGTCCGAATACCGGCGGCATGGGGGCTTATTCTCCGGCTCCGTGCGTGACACCGGAAATCGCCGATGAAATACTGGAAACGATTGCACGGCCAATTATTGCCGCTTTGAAAAAGAAGGGCGCTGAATTTATCGGCACCCTGTATGCCGGTGTGATGCTGACCAATGACGGGCCGAAAACGCTGGAGTTCAATGTCCGCTTTGGCGATCCGGAATGCCAGCCGTTGATGCGCCGTTTGAAATCCGACCTCGGCGAAGTGTTGCTGGCTGCTGCTGAAAAGCGGCTGGACGGCGTCGAACTGGAATGGGAAGAGGGTTCAGCACTCTGTGTCGTGGTGGCATCCGAGGGCTATCCGGCCTGCTTTGAAAAAGGTCAGCCCATTGGTGGACTGGATGCCGTTGAGGCAGCCGGAACCACAGTGTTTCATGCAGGCACAACTGCGGCAGATGGCGCTATCGTGAATTCAGGTGGTCGCGTGTTGGGCGTAACAGCCGTGGCCTCTTCGGTCAAAGACGCGCAACAAACGGTATATTGCGCCCTGGAACATCTGGACTGGCCGGGTGGTTTTTATCGAAAAGACATTGGCTATCGCGCTGTCGAAAGGGAGAGTTGAGTGGAACCTTTGAACGTATTGATCTTGATGGGCAGTAAATCTGATCGACCGATTATGCAGAAAACCGAAGCAGTGCTGGACGAATTCGGCGTGGCTTATAAAACCATGATTCGTTCCGCCCACCGGACACCGGAAGCAACCATGCAAGCCGTCAAGGATGCCGAAGATGCGGGCTGCAAGGTGTTTATTTGCGGAGCTGGCATGGCGGCGCATTTGGCTGGCGTGGTTTGCTCGAAAACCGTGAAACCGGTCATCGGCGTGCCGATTGCTGTCGGCCCGTTGCAGGGTGAAGATGCGCTGCACTCAACCGTGATGATGCCGCCCGGACTGCCGGTAGCCACCGTGGGCATTAACGGGGCAAAAAATGCGGGTTTATTAGCGGTGCAAATGCTGGCTCAGCATGATGAAAAGCTGACGCAGTTACTCAAAGATGATCGCAACGCGCAGGCCGAGGCCATTCTTTCTGAAGTTTAATCGCACGCACAACAAATTGGCGGCATTGCAAGCCGCAATTCTGCTTGGGCGGGGCGGCTTGATCGCACACCACACTGCCACATTGCCGGGTGTTGCGGCAGCTCCGTTATCGCCCAAATCCGTAGCCAGACTGATACATTTTAAACAGCGCTCGGGGCCATTTCTGTTGTTGGCCGACTCGATGGCTACCGCCATATCGCTGGCGCGCTATTGCACGCCTGAACTGCGGCGGTTGGCGCGCAGTGTATGGCCGGGGCCGGTAACGCTGGTATTTGCAGGCAAGCCCGGCTTGCCTGCATGTTGTTACAGGAATGGCTGTCTGGCTGTGCGCGTGGATGCCGGAATTCAGACTCGCCAACTGGCTGCTGCATGCGGCGGCCTGCTTATTTCCAGCAGCCTGAATCGCAAGGGAAATAGCCCGGCGCAGTCGGGTCGCATGTTCTTTATGCGTTCGCATCGATTTCTGGGCGGTTGCCTGAACGGCAAGGCGGGTTCAGGAAAAGCCTCAACGATGGTGCGTGTATGGTGCAATGATTCCACCATGATTCGTCAATGACGCAGCAACAATGAATGGCTAACATGCCGCGCATGCAAACCTTCTCTGATATTTTGAAATCCCTGTGGCAGCGCATCAGCTCGATGTCGTTGGCTATTATTCTGCTTGTCGTGCTGGCCATCGCTTCGGTGATTGGCACGGTGCTGCTGCAAAATCAGGCTCAGACTGATTATCTGCAACAGTTTGGCCCATTGTGGTACTGGGTATTTCGCTCGTTCGGCCTGTTTGATATGTACCATACCTGGTGGTTCATGGGCATTCTCGGCTTTTTGATGGTGTCGCTGTCATCGTGCTTGTGGCGCAATGTACCGAAAATGCTTAAGGATATGCGCACACGCAAGGTCACTGTGGCCGAGAAATCTATCCAGCGATTCCAGTATCTGCATGACTGGAAATCACCGATTGAGGCGGATGCTGGCCATATTCAGCAACTATTTCGCAAGCGTTTACACGGTTGGGAGTTCAGGGAAGTCGAGCAGGATGGTGTACAATACCTCCGTGCCGATAAAGGGCGCTGGAATAAATGGGGTTATATTCTGGTGCATTCAGCCATTCTGGTGGTGCTGGTGGGTGGCTGGATCGGATCGGAGTACGGATTCCGTGGTAGCATGTCGGTGCCGGAAGGCGGCTCGGCGAGTGAGATCTCTTTTTTACAGGGCACGCAAACAGGCCATTTGAAGATGCCGTTTGAAGTGCGTTGTAACAGTTTTTCAATTGATTTTTTCCCTACCGGTGCGCCCAAGGAATTTCTCAGTAACTTAACCATTATTGACCATGGAAAAGAGGTGCTGACTAGCGATATTATTGTCAATGAGCCTTTATATTATAAGGGCGTTCGCATTTATCAGGCCAGTTTCGGTGATTCCGGTTCGAAGATCACGTTCAAGATGTTCCATATGGATGGCTCGGAGGCGATTAGCGAGGCGAAGACCGCAGTCTATCAATCGTGGAAGGATGAAAAGACCGGCCTGTCGATCAAGGTGACCGATTTCAAACCGTATAATGTCGAGAACATGGCCAATGCGGGTGAGCCGACTGATTTTCAGGATCTCGGCCCGGCGGTTGAATACGAGTTGCGTGCGCCCGGCCTGAAAGCGGTCAAGGTCAAGGCATATATGAATCCGTTCACAGGCCCCGATGGCAAGAATCAGGGCTCGTTTCTGATGATTTCGTTGACTGGCGACAACGCGGACTACAAGCCGGTGGCGCTGGGTCTGGATTTGACCAATCCGGCAGAGTGGAAGCTGTTTCACGCTTTTATGCGGCAGTTGAAGACTGTTGACAAGTCCTCCAAGAATGCGACCTTAGCAGCCTTTAAAAATGCCATGAAAGAGGTGTTCGGTGAGGGCAAGCGCCCGGATGACATGCAGGATATGGCTATGCGCACCATGCAGGCGATCAACATGCTGTCGTCCCTGCCCTGGCCGATGTTGCCCATGCTGGGCGATTTCAAGCAGCATTATTATACCGGCCTGCA
>CAZDFL010000064.1:7364-8442 GCA_964504835.1 uncultured Zetaproteobacteria bacterium | reverse complement strand
TGCGCCGCGAACCAGTGCAGAACGGACAGCATGCGGTGTTGCGCCAGCAGGGCGAATGACACCAACAGCATCAGGGCTGCCAGACCATCAATGAATTGCTGGGTAAGTGCAGCGCTCATGCCGCAATCTCCAGCATGTAGTGGGTAATCAGGCCAAGGAAGGCCAACACAAATGCGGCACTGAGATATTCCGGCACCTCAAACAAACGCAGCTTGGCCATGCCCGTTTCGGCCAGCGCCAGCAATATAAACAGCACGGCCAGCTTAAGCAGCCAGAAACCCAGCGCTATCAACAGGCCGCTCGCATCCGCCGTCGCTGCAATGCCCCATGGTATAAATAAATCGACCAGCAAGGTGGCGAACAACACCAGTTTAATCTGCGACGCCCATTCCATCAGGGCCAGATGCCGACCTGAATATTCCAGCAGCATGGCTTCATGAATCATGGTCAGTTCCAGATGCGTAGTGGGATTATCAATCGGAATGCGCCCGTTTTCCGCCACCGCAATCATCACCATGGCGGCCAGTGCAAAAGCCAGCGAGGGCTGCATCATCACCGGCGTATTCAGGGTGTGCGTAATCATGGTAGTCAAATTGGTGCTGTGCGCGCCGAGGGAGAGCACAAACACACTCATCAGCATAGCCGGTTCGGCCAGTGCGGAGAATGTCATTTCGCGGCTCGCGCCCATGCCGCCGAAGGCAGTGCCGATATCCATGCCAGCCAGCGCCAGAAAGAAACGCGCCAGCGCCAACAACGCCACCAGCGCAATGACATCGGCAGTCATCGACAATGGTGTATCAACCAGCAGGGCGGGAACCACGCTGGCTGCCATAATCGTGGCCGTGAATACGATATAGGGCGCAAAGCGGAAAATCCACGAGGCGTGTTCGGCCATCACCACTTCTTTGGCGAAGAGTTTCTGTAAATCACGCCACGGTTGCAACACACCGGCACCACGCCGATTTTGTAAGCGCGCCTTGCAAGTGGACACGAATCCTGCCGCCAATGGCGCGATCAATACCAGCAGAATGGCTTGTAAAAACTGCATGGCGATGGAACCGATCTGGTTACTCATGCG
>CAZDFL010000064.1:0-7264 GCA_964504835.1 uncultured Zetaproteobacteria bacterium | reverse complement strand
GTCAGCAGCTTATGAAAACGGCGCTCTACATGCACATGCTCTTCCGGTTGCAATATGCCGCCGAAGATACGTCGCAACGGTTGGGAAAAGCTGGTGGCGTTATATTGCATGCGCGCACTCAGATGCGGATTGCCGCAACTCCACATCACGGAGCGCCGAATCACCCGCCCCTTCGGATGCAACCACCAGAAGGCCAGACCGCCGACTACAAGCATACCGATCAACGCCAGCGGTGACGAATAGGAGGCGCTTGTCACATCAATTGGCGTCAACCACAACCAACCGTGCGCATGCACGGAATTGGCCAGTGACGCGTGCAACAGCATTTGCGGCACCGCATCAATCAACGGGATAAAAAACACGGGCAGTACGCCGAGCAACAAACAGAACAGGGCAGGAATGGCCATGCCTGCCTGCATCCAGCCATCCACTTCTTTCGCATCTGCCGCCACTTCACTACGGGCATGGCCGAGAAATACCACGCCGAACACTTTGACAAAACAGGTCGCAGCCAGCGCACCGGCCAAGGCCAGCATGGCGGCTGAGAACGGCACAATCGCCATCAACAGCGCACCGCCCATTTGCGGCGCCATCAAGGCGGTCTGGAATGTCAGCCATTCGGACACAAAGCCGTTAAACGGCGGCAGGGCTGAAATCGAAACGGCGGCGACCAGAAAGAATGCGGCAGTGACCGGCATACGGTGAATCAAGCCGCCCATGGATTCCATATCGCGCGTGCCAGTGCTGTGCAACACAGCGCCCGCACCCATAAATAACAAACCTTTGAAGATGGCATGGTTGATGGTGTGATAAAGACCTGCAATCAGGCCGAGTGCGGCCAGCATGGGATGCCCAAAATGAGCCAGCAGCATGGCTAAACCGATACCAATCAAAATAATGCCGATATTTTCCACCGAATGATAAGCCAGCAATCGTTTCAAATCATGCTGTTGCAAGGCCAGCAATACGCCGCCCACCGCCGAGGAAGAACCGGCAGCCAGAATCAGCAAGCCCCACCAGTCCTGAAAATCGCCCGGTCCCATCAAATCCCAAACCACCCGGATAAATCCAAAGACAGCGACTTTGAGCATGATACCGCTCATCAGCGCCGATACATTGGATGGCGCAACCGGATGCGCATCGGGCAACCAACCGTGCAAAGGAATCACGCCGGCCTTGGTGCCAAAACCGAATGCAGCCAGCAAAAATGCAGTCGAGGCCCAGAACGGGTCAATCGAGACTGCGCGCATGGCCGCAAACTCAAACGAACCAGCCGCAGCATATAACGTCGCAAACGAGCCCAGAATCAATAGCCCGGCCATATGCGCCATGACCAGGTAAATAAAACCGGCCTTTCGATTTTCCAGATGCTGATGTTCATGGGTGACCAGAAAATAGGAAGATACGCTCATCAATTCCCAGAACAGCATAAAGGCCAGTGCATCGCCAGCCAGCACCACACCCATCATGCCAAGTGCGAATAACGGCATAAACACCAGCAGGGGCGCAATGCGTTGTTCATGACGCAGGTAGCCATGCGAATAGATCGCGACCGGAAACAGCAGCGAACCGATCACCAGCATAAAAAATGAACCCAAGGCATCAAGCTCGGCATGTAGTGGCAACCATGGCAATCCCAATGGCAAGGTCATCGCACCGCCACCTGCAATCAAACCGGCAAAGCCAGCCGCCATGGCCAATACTCCGGCGATCGCCAGCAATCCACTCAAGGCGGTGCGCTGCACCGTTTGCCCGCGCAACACTAACGGGCTACATGCCGCCAGTAGCGCGGATGCGCAGGCGGCCAGCGCCAGTTGCAGAGAAAGCGTGATCACCGCGAACGCACCATCAGCAATTCACAGCATTCATCAAACGGATTGCGCCAGTTATGCGGTTTGCGGGCATCATAATAAACCGACTGGGTTTCATGCACTTCATATTTACGCCCGTTATGCTCCAGCACCGCCCGCCCGCGCCGCGCCCACACAAACACCTGCGCACTGCGAATACCATACAGATCTTCATCGAGTTTTCCCTTTGGCTCCAGGCGCACCAGCATCGGTTCAAAACCAGCCGGACGATGTTGCGCTGTCAACGGTATAAAACGGCTACCGCCTTTGAGCGGCACGGCAGTGCGCTCATCGAGTGCGAAAATCTCCACATCCGTATCATCGACACTATCGAGAAAAAATGAGGCAACCGTTTTGCCCAAACCATCGGCCAGTTTTTCCAGCGTCGCCACCGATGGCGAGCTTTGGCCGGATTCCAGTTGCGATAACGAAGACGCACTAATCCCCGCCGCATCAGCCAGCGAACGCTGCGATAAACCCTGCTGTTCGCGCAGGAAACGGATTTTGTCGGAGATGTCATTCATGGGGCGAGCATTGTACATAATAATGAACGCCTGTAAATTATTTTGTCCTCGCGTGCCCTGATAAAGCAACGGCGAACAAATATATGCTTCAGCCGTTTCTCAGCTTCAGCCCTTTGAATACTTCATCGGCGTGGAAGGAGGAACGCACCAGAGGGCCAGAAGCCACCATGCCGAAGCCTTTCTTCTCGGCAATGTATTTGAAATCATCAAACTCATCCGGCGTCCAGTATTTCATGACGGGATGATGTTTTTCACTGGGGCGCAGATATTGGCCAATGGTGAGAATATCAATGCCTGCTTCGCGCATATCATCGAGTACCTGCAACACTTCATCACGCTCTTCACCGAGCCCCAGCATAATGCCTGATTTGGTCACCACGGATGAGTCCAGTTCTTTGGCGCGCTGCAACAAACGCAGCGATGTGAAATAACGTGCACCGGGACGGATTGAACGGTACAAACGCGGTACTGTTTCCAGGTTGTGATTAAAGATATCCGGCTTTGCGGCAAGGATGGTATTCAAACAAGATGCTGGTTTGCGCTGAAAATCCGGTGTCAGGATTTCAATGGTCACTTCCGGCTGACGCGCTTTCAGCTCCCGAATCACCGCCGCATAGTGGCCGGCACCGCCATCCTTCAAGTCATCGCGATCCACCGAGGTAATCACCACATGTTTCAAACCGATTTGCGCCACAGCTGTGGCCAGATTCACGGCCTCATCCGGGTCAATCGGATCAGGGCGGCCTGTCGCCACATCACAAAAAGCACAGGTGCGGGTGCAAACACGACCCAGGATCATAAAGGTGGCCGAACCCTGCTTCCAGCAGCCGCCAATATTCGGGCAGGAGGCTTCTTCACAGACCGTATTCAAGTTTAATTTGCGCATCAGTTGCACAATTGATTTGTACTCGGGCGACATCGGCGCACGCACTTTTAACCATTTCGGCTTGCCAATCATCGGCTCGCCCTGCTGTTCTGTCTGGATGGGAATTATTTTACGACTCATGCGGGCAAGGCTAGCGCATCCAGTTGTTTCGTAAATCCATCATGTTTTGTGGGCAAGGCGTATGAATAATACATAAAACAAGCGGACGTGCTTTTCAGCCTGATTCTTGGCATGCTTCGTGACCATGAACTGCGTATGTGTGCAGTGTATGGAGTAATTGAATGAGTTTATCCTGTTTTATAAAACTGTTTGTGGTGGCTCTTGCGGCTTCATTTGCAGGTTATTATGCCATGTTTGCCATTGACCCTCAGGGCGTACCGGGAGCATCTTTGTTTGCCACCGGCATTACCCTGGGTATTATTTTTGGCGGGCTACTGGTCGCGCTTGCACCCAAAGCATCCGCCGCAAAACCAGCGAAAAGTGGAACCAGCAACCTGTATGTCGGCAATTTACCGTTTAATGCGGGCATGGATGATGTCAAAAACCTGTTTTCGCCTTTTGGCGAGGTGATTGATGTGCGTCTGGTTAAAGATCGCCGCAGCAAACGATTCAAAGGCTATGGCTTTGTGGAAATGGATGCTGCCGGCGCTCTGGAAGCTATCAAGCATCTGGATGGTAATGATTATGCCGGACGCACGTTGCGCGTGAATGAGGCCAAAAAGAAAGGCGAAGAGTGAGCGAGGTGTGAGGGGTTAGGGAAAACCCTTACACCTCACGCCTCACACCTAACCCTTCTACCCGTTTCTTCTTTTACGCACCGCTTCGGCCAGCGTATGCAGCAAGGCTTCTGAATCTTCCCAGCCCAGACAGGCATCGGTAATACTGATGCCGAAGGCCGGTTGCTCACCGGCAACAACATCCTGACGCCCTTCATGCAGATGCGATTCAATCATGATGCCGGTAATGCATTGATTGCCGCCAGCAATCTGGCCAGCCAAATCTTCACCGACTGCAATCTGGCGTTTAAACTGCTTGCTGCTGTTGGCATGGCTGCAATCCACCATCAAATGGCACGGCAAATTGGCCGCTTCCAGTTCGGATGTGGCGCGGTTCACGCTGGCCGCATCGTAGTTCGGCTGTTTGCCGCCGCGCAGAATAATATGACAGTCATCATTACCGGAGGTAGAGAAAATGGCTGACTTGCCCTGCTTGGTCAGTGAAATAAACACATGCGGGTGCCGCGCGGCATGCAGAGCATCAATGGCAATTTTGAAGCCGCCATCGGTGCCATTCTTGAAGCCGACCGGGCAGGATAAACCACTGGCCAGTTCACGATGACCCTGTGATTCCGTTGTGCGCGCACCAATAGCACCCCAACTGACCAGATCGGCCACATATTGCGGTGTAATCAGATCAAGGAATTCGGTACCGGCAGGTACGCCCATTTCGTTGAGATCAAGCAGTAGCTGACGCGCTAATCTAATCCCCTTGTTGATTTCAAAGCTGTCATCCAGATTGGGATCGTTGATCAAGCCCTTCCAGCCCACCGTGGTGCGCGGCTTCTCAAAGTAGACACGCATTACAATCAACAAATCCTGGCCCAGCTCTGCGCGCATACGCTGGATATGACGGGCATATTCCAGACCCGCTTTCGGATTATGGATTGAGCACGGGCCAATCACCACCAGCAAACGATCATCTTCGCCCAGCAGAATGTCATGGATGGCATTGCGTGCATCATGGGTGGTGCGAGCAGCCGCTTCGGAAATCGGGTACTCGGCATGCACCTGTTCCGGTGCTGCAATTTCACTCATACCGCTTATGCGGAGATCGTCAGTATTGTACTTCATAGCCATGATTCTGATGCCCTTCTACCTGTCATTCACTGGCATGATTTACCAGCGGCGGCGCAGTATCGCAGAAAATTATTCCGCCCGCACGCTTGAATCGTTATTACATCAACCGGAACAATCAGGACAAGGCTCAACACATCCTTTATGCTTTCGCCTATGCGTACCATAGATCGAATCGAACCTTTTCGTGTGATGCAATTATTAGAACGTGCCAAACAGCTGGAAGCTGAGGGACGCAAAATTATTCATATGGAAATCGGCGAACCGGATTTCCCGACACCGTCAGTGGTGATTGAGGCAGCCCGCAGGCATCTGTTGGAGGGTGATAATTTTTATACGCCATCGACTGGCAACCCGGACCTGCAACAAGCGCTGAGTACATGGTACAAACAGGAATATGACGTTGATGTAGCCGCCGAACGCATCCTGATTACACCGGGCACATCCGGCGCATTCAGCCTGATTTATGCAGCCCTGATTGATGCCGGTGAATCGGTATTGCTATCTGATCCAGGCTATCCATGTCAGCGCAATTTTATCCGTCTGGCAGGCGGTGAGCCGATCAATATCCCGGTCGGGCCGGAAACACGTTATCATTTATCTGCCCAGCTGATTGATGCCAACTGGCAAGCGCATAGCCGAGCCGCCGTACTCATCAACCCGTCCAATCCGACCGGCACGCTGATCGATGATCAGGCCATGCAAGCCTTGGCCGAAGCCTGTCATGCGCATGGCGGCTATTTGATTTCCGATGAAATTTATCATGGCCTGACTTATGGAACCCGAGCTCGCTGCGCACTGGAAATGGATGATAGTGCCATTGTCGTTAACGGCTTTTCCAAGCGCTGGGCCATGACCGGGTGGCGTATTGGCTGGATCATTGTGCCGGATAATCTCATTGAGGCCTGCCGCCGGGTGATGCAAAATATCTTTATTGCCGCCCCAACTTTATCCCAGCATGCCGCAATCACGGCGCTGCGTACAGATGATGCGGTGGAACACATGCACGCAGCCTACGACGAAAGGCGACGTTATTTATTACAGGCACTGCCCGAGCTCGGCTTTGATATTGTGGTAGAGCCGCAGGGGGCATTTTATATCTATGCCAATGTCGCCAACATTACAGCCGACTCCAAAGCATTTTGCTGGAATTTACTGGAGCAGGCTGGCGTCGCTATCACGCCGGGTGAAGATTTTGGCGCATACAAGGCAGACGAACACGTGCGCTTTTCCTACGCCACCGGTTTGGACGATATTCAAACAGGCATCAAACGGATGCGAAATTTTCTACTATAATGGAGTATAAGGTCAGAGCAATTTCTGACTGCCAGCTGGCAAAACTCGATAGTGACAGATATCAGCGTTTGTATGATAGCTCTGACATGCTACAGAAAATGTTGCAGCAGCGAATCAAACGACAAGCCAGTGCAACCGGAGAATTTGTTCGCCAGCTGAACATGGTTGAGTGCGATGATACCTGCGAACTGCTGCTTAAAGATATCTGGGGTGCCAGGAGTCTGTCCGACTTATGAGAAACCTGCTTGGTAACTTCCTGCATTGGTGATCGGGCTAAACGTGTTGATCTCCAACAATCCAAGTCTTGATCATAGGCTACGCGATACACTTAATCGTCCTCACGGCACACGCTCACATCAATCGCATCACCGCGAGCGCAAATATTCACCTGCATTGCACAACAGCAAACCTGACAATTCTCAGCATAAGACACAGCTTCGCCTGTACGCTCAACCGTCAGTTCATTGCGTTCGCCGCAATAAGGGCAACGCAGCGTGATATATTCCAAAGCATCCATAGTCTATAGCTTAAGCAAAGCGTCATTATTGTAACATGAATCACTATATATCGCCGCAATACTCAGTGCGAATGGGCTGTAGTTGAGCTTGTTCATGCTGAAACGGCCCTGTTCAGATATACTTCGAATCATTCATCAAAGGAGTCAATCATGTCTTGGAAAAGCGTAGGAGTCGGTGCCGGAATAGGCGCCTTATTCGGGGGGCCGGTTGGAGCGCTAATCGGCGCAGGACTTGGTTCGTGGTTCTCATCGGGGAAGGCAAAACTTATGGAGCGGGCCGAAGCGCAGCAACTGTTCGTATTTACCGCCCTGTTCGGCATGTTGGCCAAAATCGCCAA
>CAZDFL010000063.1:0-8449 GCA_964504835.1 uncultured Zetaproteobacteria bacterium | reverse complement strand
AGCTTGCTATTCCCCTTTGATTTCGCTAGAAAGCGCGCCCGCTCGGAAGGGCGAATTCGCACACCGTTCAATACCATTGTGTCCGTCTATTGCAAAATATACGGGTGCGGACGGTGGAGGAAAAAACAATCGGAGGACTTAAATGTCTCAATTTACCATGAAACAACTGCTTGAAGCCGGTGTCCATTTTGGCCACCAGACCCGCCGCTGGAACCCGAAAATGGCACCGTATATTTTCGGTAAACGTAACGGTATCCATATTATCGACCTGCAGAAAACCTTGCGCATGGCCAATGAATCCTATTCATTTATGCAGGAACTGGCCGCTGCCGGTGGTCGCGTGCTGTATGTCGGCACCAAGCGCCAGGCTCGTGATGCAGTCAAAGAGGAATCTTCCCGCGCTGGCCATTTTTATGTCAATCACCGCTGGCTCGGTGGCACATTAACCAATTTCGCCACTGTTCAGCAATCTGTGCGCAAGATGAAAGATTTGCAGCGCCAGAAAGAAGAGGGCGTGTTTGAAATACTGACCAAGAAAGAAGCACTGGGCTTGCAGCGTCAACTCGATAAGCTGGAACGCTCACTTGGTGGCATCAAGGAAATGAATGATTTGCCTGATTGCCTGTTTGTGGTGGATGTGCGTAAGGAAGAACTGGCGGTCAAAGAAGCTCAGAAGTTGGGTATTCCGGTTGTGGCTGTGGTGGATAGTAACTGTAACCCGACAGGTATCGATTATATTATTCCGGGCAATGACGATGCTATTCGTGCGGTTCGTCTGTTCTGTAGCAAGGTTGCTGATGCATTGCTCGAAGGCGCTGAAGCATGGCAGCTGGAAAATGCTGAAGATGGCGATGATGTGGTGGAAGCCATGGCCGTTGACGTTGAACAGACAGCAGCTGAATAAACTACTTATAATATATAACGGAGCTTAAGACATGGGCATAACTGCTGCAGATGTAAAAAAACTGCGTGAAATCAGTGGCGCAGGCATGATGGACTGCAAAAAAGCATTGACTGAAACTGACGGCAATATTGATGCTGCGGTGGATTTCCTGCGTAAGAAAGGGCTGGCTGCTGCATCCAAAAAAGCTGGTCGCGTGGCTGCTGAAGGTATCGTAGTCGCTGTGACCAAAGGCAATACGGGCGTGGTTCTTGAAGTCAATTCAGAAACCGATTTTGTCAGCAAAAACGACCAGTTCGTGGGTTTTTCAAATAAACTTGCTGAACTGATAATTGAACAGGCTCCGGTGGATGTCGATGCCTTGAAGGCATTGGCATTTGATACGGAACACAATGTCGAACAGGCATTGTCCCAGTTGATTTCCACCATTGGTGAAAATATGAGCATTCGTCGCTTTGCGCGCACAGAAGCTGCTACGGTAGCTTCCTATGTTCATGCTGGCGGCAAAATCGGCGTGCTCGTTGGTATGGATGCTGATGTCGATGCTGACTTGGCACGTGGCGTTGCCATGCATGTGGCGGCGGCCAATCCGGCCAGCATTAGCCGTGATGATGTGGATGCCGATGCCGTGGCGCGTGAACGTGCTGTATTATCTGAACGCGCTATTGCCAGCGGCAAGCCTGCTGCGATTGTAGAAAAAATCGTCAGCGGCCAGATGAATCGTTTCTATTCGGAAACCTGTTTGTTGGAGCAGGATTTTGTCTTGGATACTGATCAGAAAGTTGGCAAAGCACTCGGTTCGGCAACGGTGACGAGCATGGCTCGTTTCCAGTTGGGCGAGGGCATCGAGAAAAAAGAAGAAGATTTCGCAGCCGAAGTGGCCGCTCAGATTCAGGGTAGCTGATTCTGATGGGCAGCTCTTCCGGAAACAGTTTACAGCAGCGCCGGTATAAACGGGTGCTGCTGAAACTTTCCGGCGAAGTATTGATGGGCGATACCGCCTTTGGTATCGACTCAGAGACGATCAATCGGCTGGCAGTCGAACTGATCGAAGTGCAACAGACCGGTGTTGAACTGGCTATTGTGATTGGCGGCGGCAATATTTTTCGCGGCATGAGCGGCATGGCCTCGGGTATGGATCGAACCAGCGCCGATTATATGGGCATGCTGGCGACGGTGATGAATGCTATTGCCTTGCAGGATGCCATTGAGCGAAACGGCGCGACTGTGCGGGTTATTTCAGCCCTGTATATCAAGGAAGTGGCCGAGCCCTATATCCGGCGCAGAGCTGTGCGCCACCTGGAAAAAGGCCGTATTCTTATTTTTGGTGCAGGCACCGGGAATCCCTATTTTACCACCGATACGGCGGCTAGTTTGCGCGCCATGGAAATTCAGGCTGATGCCGTGCTCAAGGGTACCAAGGTGGACGGCGTGTATACGGCTGATCCGATGAAAGATCCAACAGCAACGAAATACGAGACGCTAACATTTACCGAAGCGCTGACCAAACGCCTTGGCGTGATGGATGCAACTGCAATGTCGTTATGCCGGGATAATCAGATGCCTATTGTGGTGTTTGATGTGACCAAACCGGGCCAAATGCTTAAGGCGATATCGGGCGAAGCTGTCGGTACGCTGGTTCAGGAGAAGTAAAGATGAACAGTGATATGGAAAAAAGAATGCAGAAGTCCATTGTGGCTTTGAAATCGGAATTGGCCACCATTCGAACGGGTAGAGCCAATGCGGCCTTGCTCGATCATGTAAAAGTGCCTTATTACGGTTCGGACGTGCCGGTATCGCAGATTGGCAGCATCTCCGTGCCGGAGCCGCGTATGCTGATGATCGCGCCGTGGGAAAAAACGATTCTGGGTGATCTGGAAAAGGCTATTCTGAAATCCGATCTGGGTCTGAATCCGACCAGCGATGGCGAAGTGATTCGCATCGTGTTGCCGGAACTGACCGAAGATCGTCGCCGGGATCTGGTCAAACAGGTCAAGGCTGTGGGCGAACGAGCCAAGGTGTCGATACGTAATATCCGCCGCGACGCCAATGACGCTGTCAAAAAACAGGTTAAGGATGACGGTTTATCCGAAGACGAGAGCAAACGATTGCAGGATGGTATCCAGAAAATCACCGATAAATTCGTGGCCGAAATCGACCAGGTTGTTGAGCACAAAGACAAAGATATTCTGACCGTCTGATGTCTGCATGTGCAGCGGAGGCTGAAAGCATCCTGCCAACACATGTGGGCATCATCATGGATGGCAATGGCCGCTGGGCCAGGGCTCGTGGTCAAAACCGTCTGGCTGGCCATAAACAGGGCTCAGAGGTGGCGCGCAACGTCGTTCGTTGGGCCAAAGAACTTGGTATTCAACAAATTTCATTGTATGCATTTTCGACGGAAAACTGGGATCGCCCCAAACTGGAAGTGCGCGGTGTGATGAGTTTGCTGGCGATTTTATTGCCAAAAACCCTGCCGGAAATGATGCAAAATGGCGTTCGTTTTCGGGTGTTGGGTGATATTTTCCCGTTACCGAATGGTGCGCGCAAGGCGGTTGAACAGGCCTGTGCCGAAACAGCCAATAATACTGCTATCGATTTAATTTTATGCCTGAATTATGGTGGTCAGCAGGAAATTATCGCAGCAGTCAAACAAACGCTGGATTGGGTTCAATCGCAAGCCGATCCGCAACAGGCCTTGTCAAATCTGAATCCCGAGCAGTTTCGTGCCCGCATGTGGCGGCATGATATTGCGCCGGTCGATTTGCTGATTCGCACCGGCGGCGAAATACGCATCTCCAATTTTCATTTGTGGGATGCGGCTTATGCCGAACTCTATTTTTCTGATGTGTTCTGGCCGGATTTCAGCAAACAGGATTTGCAACTCGCGCTGGAAGAATATGCTCGTCGCGAGCGTCGCTACGGATTAACCAGCGAGCAGATCGAACGGTGAGTGAACTGAGTAAACGCATTATCACCGCAATCGTGCTGTTGCTTGCTGTGTATGGCTGGTATGCACATTTATCCTCACCGTGGTTTGAATGTGGTCTTGCAGTCATTGGCTTGGTGGCAACCTGCGAACTGGTGCTGCTGATCAAATTGCGACAGCCAATTTTGTATATGATAGTTGCTGCCGCTGTTTGGGTGGCTTTTTCACTATGGCCGGGTATCGGATTGTTGTTGCTCGGCAGCTTTGCGTGGTTCGCGCTGTTTGTGCTGGGCTCGCGCACAAAAGCAGCCCCGTTCGGCGATTTTTTTGCCGCCATCTGGATCTTTGGCTGGGTATTCGTATTTGCCCTGGCGATTGCGAAAACACATGGCAGTGCAGCCGGGCAGGGTTTGATTATCGGCGCTTGTCTGGCCGTGTGGGTATCGGATTCGGCGGCTTATTTTGTTGGTCGCGCTATCGGAAAACATAAATTATGTCCGGCCATCAGTCCGGGAAAATCGGTGCAGGGGGCGATTGGCGGTTTGTTATTCGGCGTGCCTGTCGCGGTCGCATGCTGGCTGTATTGGGATGTGATGCCGCTGTTTGCCGCCATTATGCTGGCTATCGTGACTGTACTGGCTGGTATGCTCGGCGATTTATCCGAATCGGCTGTGAAACGTCTGGTCGGAGCCAAGGACAGTGGCCGCTTGCTGCCCGGTCACGGCGGAATTCTTGATCGTATTGATGCGATTATTATGGCTATTCCGGTTACCTGGCTGCTGTGGGGTATGCAATGAAACGCATGACCATATTAGGGGCTACCGGCTCAATCGGTTGCAGCACTGCCGATGTGATGCTCAGGCATCCGGATAAATTTGCTGCATTTGCACTGGTTGGGCATCGCAATGTGGGAAAAATGATCGAACTGGCTGCTGAACTGCACCCCGAATGGGTTGTCATGACCGATGCGATGGCGGCCAAAGCAATCGAAGGGCGACTGCCTGCTGGAGTAAAGCTGGAAAGCGGCATGGATGCAGCCATTGCGTTGGCCGCAGCTACAGAAACCGATATGGTCATGGCCGCTATGGTGGGGTCGACCGGCTTGCCGGCGACACTGGCCGCCGTTGAAGCCGGTAAACGTGTGGGCTTGGCCAATAAGGAATGTCTGGTAACGGCGGGGCGTCTGTTTATGGAAGCAGCGGCGCGCTCCGGCGCTGACGTGGTGCCGGTCGATTCGGAACATGCTGCCGTTCACCAGTGTTTAATGGGTCAGGATCGTGGTTCTGTCACCCGTGTGATCCTGACAGCTTCCGGCGGCCCGTTCAGGGATCGTGATCCTGCCACGCTGGGTACCGTTACGTTGGCCGAGGCGGTAGCGCATCCGAACTGGGATATGGGCGCGAAAATAAGCATTGATTCGGCCACCATGATCAATAAAGCGCTGGAGTTGATTGAGGCGCGCTGGTTGTTTGATCTGGCACCGGACAAACTCTCTGCCATCATTCATCCGCAAAGTATTGTGCATGCTATGGTGGAATATCAGGATGGTTCGGTGTTGGCGCAGCTGGCCATGCCAGATATGCGTATGCCGATTGCCTATGCCATGCAGGCCGAACCGAGATTGGCAACGGGTATCGCCTGGCTGGATCTGGTGCAGGCCGGAACGCTGAGTTTTCAGGCCGTGGACCAAGTCCGTTTTCCGGCCATACGGCTGGTGCAGGATGTATTGCAAGGCGAAGATTCTCTGGCCATCGCCTTTAATGCTGCCAACGAAGTGGCCAATGCGGCGTTTCGTGAGCAGAGAATAGGATTTATGGATATAGTAACGACGGTTGAACAGGTGCTGGCCAGGGTGGACAATGTCCCCGTGGGCAGACTCGATGAGGTATGGTTGCATGACGGCCATGCCCGCAAACTGGCGGATGAGGTAATACTGCGTGACTGAAATTTTACATACATCGTTGGCATTTGTGGTGGCCATTGCGCTGCTGGTTGCCGTACATGAATATGGCCATTTTTCGATGGCGCGGCGGCTGGGCATCAAGGTGGAAAAATTCTCTATCGGATTTGGCCCGGCGTTGTTTTCATGGCGCAGCAGAGATCAGGAAGTCTTGTATGTGATTGCGGCCATTCCGCTCGGTGGTTATGTGAAAATGCTGGGTGAAAATCCGGATGATCAGGGTGATGATGTTCAGGAGGAATTGTCTGAGCAGGACAAAGCCAGAGCATTCAATAATCAGCCGGTGTGGAAACGCGCCGCCGTGGCCGTAGCCGGGCCCGCTTATAATTTCATCTTTGCCATTGTTGCATACATGATTGTGGGGTGGATCGGTCAGTCTGTGTTGCCGACCATTGTTGGCGGCATTGCGCCAGCTTCGGTGGCTGAGCAGGCCGGATTGCAGATCGGGGATCGTATCGTGGCAGTCGGCGGTACCCCTGTGCATTCGTGGCAGCAGATGGAAGAGAAGCTCAAACACTATGTCGGCGCTTCTGCGGCACTTGAGATAAAACGTGATGAAAGCACGCTTGCATTGCACATGACGCTGCCAGCACAACAAAAAGATCCGTTATTGATGAATGTGGCCGATCAGGTGGCGGGATTTAATCCGGGTCTGATTGTACGCATTGATGATGTGATGGATGGATCTCCCGCCCAGCGTTTTGGGCTGCACAAAGGCGATATTATCAAGCAGATCAATGGCTGGCATGTATCCAATGTGGGGCAGTTTATTAAGCGGGTTAAAGCCAGTGCGGGTAAGCCGGTGGCGCTGGTGGTGCAGCGGGGGCAGACCACCTTACAACTGGATGTGACGCCATCGGCGGATGACAACAAGCAGGGGCGCATGGGTGTCAGGCTGGCTTCGCAATCGGTGCATGGCAGTGAAGAATACAGCATGAGCGTTATTGATGGGTTTACCTATGGCTTTGTGCGCACCTGGGAAATGACTGAAATGACGCTGGGCGTGTTTGGCAAAATGGTGACATCCGCCATTCCAGCCGATAATCTCGGCGGCCCGATTGCGATTGCGCAACTGGCGGGTAGAACGGCAGATATGGGGCTGGTTTATTTCCTCGGGTTTCTGGCCTTGATTTCGGTCAACCTCGGGGTATTGAACCTGTTACCCGTGCCCATTCTGGACGGTGGCCTGTTGGTGTATTTAGGCCTGGAAAAATTAAGGGGGAAACCATTACCACCCAAATTTCTGGAGATTACTCAGATGATGGGTCTGGTATTGATCGTCAGCCTGATGATGTTTGCTTTCTATAATGATCTTTCGCGTTAATTCTGAGGATAAACTATTGCTTTCGTTCATGTTTGATTCAACCAGACTATTGCTGATTGGTATGCTGTTGCTGCTCACATTTGCATGGCAAGGCGAAGCTGCTGCTGCGGGTGTGCAAGCTGTCAGTTCAAAAAGCGCACCGATCATTCTGTCCATTGATGTGAAGGGCAACCACAATGTCGAGAACGAAGCGGTGTTGGCGAAAATGGGCAGCCGGGTGGGCCAGCCGCTTGATCGTCGCCAATTGAGCCGCGATGTGCGTAAATTGTATAAAAGTGGTTTCTTTTCCGATATTCGCTTTGTCGGCACAAGAACGCCCAGTGGTATCCGTCTGGTATGTCATGTCAAGGAATACCCCTTGATTGCCAAGTTGAGAATGGAAGGCAATAATGAATTTCCAACCAAAGATTTGCAGAAGAGAATGAAGCTGAAACCGGGGCGCATATACAGCCCCAGATACATAGATGCAGATCGCAACAAGCTCAGAAAGGGCTATTTGAAAGACGGCTTTTATCAGGTTGGTATCGATTTTATTCCTACTGAACGTAAAGATGGGCGCATTGACCTGCTTATCCGGGTTCATGAGGGAAAAATTACACGCATCAACCGTATTCTCATGATCGGTAACAAGGCATTCAGTGATGCCACTCTGCACAAGGTGCTCGCTTCCAAGCATTCGGATCTGATGGCCTGGTTTTCCGACCGTGATGTCTTTGACACCAAACGCTTTGGCGCTGATAGTCAGCTACTGCAGCAGTATTATCTGGATCATGGTTATCTGGATATGAAACTGGATTCTGAACAAATCACCATGGAAGCGGATAAACAGAGTTTTTCTTTGACGTTCAGTATTCATGAGGGGGCGCAATACAGCGTTGAAAAGGTTGCCCTGCAAGGTGATCTGGTGCCTGATCAGCAAACACTGAAGAAGTTGATCACCCTGGAAGCCGGGCGTACCTATTCCCTGAATGATATGCGGCAAACGATTCAGGCTATTACCGCCAGAGTGGGTGATGAGGGCTATGCTTTTGCATCGGTGACGCCGCTGCTGAATCGGAATATTGATGATCATACCGTGGCGGTTACGTTTGATATTGAAAAAGGTCAGGAAGTTTATATCGAACGCGTGGAAATAACCGGCAACGAAAAAACTGAAGATATGGTTGTACGCAGGTTGCTGAAACAATCGGAAGGTTCTCGTTATTCAGGAACACAGGTAAAGCATAGCAAGGAAGCGCTGAAACGGGCAGAGTATATTGATGATGTTCGGGTATCTTTTCCAAAAAGCTCGGGTGATGACAAGGTTCGCATGAAAGTGGATGTGACGGAAAAGAA
>CAZDFL010000062.1:7285-8537 GCA_964504835.1 uncultured Zetaproteobacteria bacterium | reverse complement strand
TCCGGCAACGGCCATGACCAATGCTCCAGCAATTCCGGTTTCGTCACCATATCAATGCAATCCACCGGGCACGGTTCGACACATAATTCGCAGCCGGTGCAATGGTCGGCAATAATCGTATGATATTGTTTGGGTGCGCCGATAATGGCATCGACAGGGCACGCCTTGATGCACAGCGTGCAGCCGATACATTCATCTTCACGCACAAAAGCCAGTCTTGGCGCTGCCGCTTCTTCTTCCACGGCTTTCGGTTCCACGCCCATCAAATCGGCGATTTGCAACATGGTGCGTTCGCCGCCGGGTACGCAGTGGTTCACTTCTTCTTCACCGGCAGCTATGGCTGTGGCATAGGGTTTGCAGCCCGGATAACCGCACTGGCCGCACTGGGTTTGCGGCAACAGGGCATCGATTTTGTCCACCATTGGATCGCCCTCGATATGGAAGGCTTTTTGGGCGATGGCCAGAATCAGGCCGGCAACCAGCGCAAACGCGCCCAGACTGGCCAAGGCGTAGAGTAGACCGCTCATGGATTAGATTTTGACCAGGCCGGAAAAGCCCATGAAGGCAAGACTCATCATGCCAGCAGTAATCAGCGCCAGCGGCGAGCCCTTGAATGCAGCTGGAACCGGCGAAACTTCAATGCGCTCACGCAGTCCGGCAAATAGAATCAATACCAGCGCAAAACCCATGGCCGCACCGGCCCCGTACAATGCCGAAGTCAGAAACGTCTGTTCCTGCTGCACGTTGAGAATAGCCACGCCGAGCACGGCGCAGTTGGTGGTAATCAGCGGCAGGAAGATGCCGAGGCCCTGATACAAAACAGGACTGGTTTTGTGAATCATCATTTCGATGAATTGCACCAGCGAAGCGATGATCAGAATGAAAAAGATCGTTTGCAGATACAGCAGATCCAGCGGAATCAGCACATATTGCTGCACCAGCCACGATGCTGTGGAAGCCAGTGTCATCACAAACATCACCGCAAACGACATACCGATGGCCGTCTCCACTTTCGTGGAGGTGCCGAGGAACGGGCAGATGCCGAGAAATTTGGTCAATACAAAGTTATTCACCAGCACAGCAGAGAGCAGAATCAGCGCAAATTCAGTCATAACGGCGCAGTATAGGGCGATGCCACACGCGCGTACACCGCAGAAAACAACCATAAAACCACACTTTTTGCATGTTATAGGCCTGTGCCCGGTATAGCCGTTCAGATGGCACCCCGGATGACAGCAGGCGCATGGCAAGT
>CAZDFL010000062.1:0-7185 GCA_964504835.1 uncultured Zetaproteobacteria bacterium | reverse complement strand
GATAATTTAACCCGAACTTGCTCTTTCCGATAGAGTAGTCTATTAAAGGTATCAGATAGGAGATATCATGTTAATTTTAACGCGAAAAAAGGGTGAGTCCATTGCCATCGGCGATAATATTCAGATTCAGGTGTTGAATGTGAAAGGTGGGCAAGTGCGCATTGGCATTAATGCCCCGCGTGAAATCAAGGTGAATCGTGAAGAGCGTCTGGTGGCTGAAGCCGCCAGAGATACCCTTGCAGCAGAAGGCTGACTGACAGCACAACTATCATATTAGGGAGAGGTATTCTCCCCTTTTTTAAGAACAGACATGGCGTTTAGCAAGCTGGTGTGATATCTTCCGTTGACACGATATCGATAACGATTATCATTAAACTCATGCAACGATTGACTGCCCAACGCCAAGCCATCCTCGATTTGATTAATGCATCCAACAGACACTGGGATGCGGATGAAGTGGTTCGCTCGCTGGCGGATTCGGGCGCACCAATCGGCATTGCAACCGTCTATCGCGGTTTATCGGCTCTGGAAGCGAAGGGTTTGATTGATTCGATTCAGTTGGCCGATAAAAAGCGCTATGAACGGGCTGATAAAGCCCATCATGATCATATGATCTGTACCGGATGCGGGCAGATTGAAGAATTCTCACATGAGACAATTGAAGCATTGCAGCAGGCAGCGGCAGCAAAAAAAGGCTTTAAGCTGACCGGCCATCAACTGGTGATGTTCGGTTTTTGCAGCAAATGTACAAAGGAGTTGGGGCAATGATTGCATCGATGGTGATCGTCTTTATGGTGTCATTAGCAATCATGGTGATTATTTATTATCGTATGCAGACGCCGTCGGTCAGTTCGGATACAGCCCCGGCCTGATTGACTGATATACGCTTTAGCGGTTCAGCAAACTGGAACGGCGGTGAGTAAGCGCATGCTTTTGCCGGAGGTTTATGTATGAATATCCATGAAGGTTCATCGGATAACGCTGATGCGAGGGCGGCTATTTGCGAAGCCACTCGCTTGTGGGATCAGGGTTTCTCGCCTGATATTATGTTTGTATTTCACTCATCGATTCAATCCTCACATGCTGTAGCGGCACATCTTGCCGAGCGCTTTCCGGCTACATTGATCGTTGGTTGCAGTACAGCCGGGGAATGGCTGACAGGACAGCATAAGCATAGCTCGTTGGTGTTGTTGGGTCTGGCTACGCCGGATATCCGCTGGGCTATGGGTCTGCTCGAAGACCTGCATGCCTCGCCTCAGGCCAGTGCAAAAGCAGTGTGCACTGAACTGGTACAGCAACTGGATATCTGCTGGAGTGATCTAAATGCGCAAGATTGTTTTTGCCTGAGTTTTTTCGATGGTCTGAGTAAACGCGAAGAACCGGTTATTGCAGCTATGGTCAGCGAATTGGGGGATGTTCCGTTGTTGGGCGGCTCTGCCGGTGATGATCTTAAATTTGAGCATGCGTTTGTGATTGCAAACGGCAAGGCCTATCAGAATGCTGCTGTATTTATTCTGGCGCAGAGTAATATTCCTTTTCTGGCCATCAAGCACCAGCATTATATACCTGGCGATCAAGATGTGGTGATTACCAAAGCCAATGTGGCGGACCGGGTGGTCAACCGTCTCGATGGCATGCCTGCCGCCCAACGCTATGCCCAATTGCTGGGTATGGAAGTGGATGATTTGACCCCGCAGATTTTCTCGGATAATCCCTTGACCTACCCTTATGGTAATGAATGTTATGTGCGTGCGCTCAGGCGTGTGTGTGATGATGATTCACTGGAATTTGGCTGCGCCATTGAAGAAGGCATGGTACTGAATTTGTGTGAGCATCAGGATATGGTTGCCGAGTACGATAAACTGATGTCGGAGCTGAAGCAGGACATGGGAGAGATTAAACTCCTGCTTGTTTGCAACTGCATTTACCGGGCGCTTGAGGGCATGGATGCTGACATGAATCAGTTATTGGCTGAAAAAACATCTACACTTGCCGAACACATGATCGGCTTTGATACCTATGGAGAGCAATGGCAGGGGTTGCATGTGAATCAGACTCTGGTGGCTCTGGCTCTGGGCAGCAAATGAGCACAAAAACTTCCAATGCGCAGTTGCAAGAGCAGTTGGATGCTGCGCAGGAAACAATCAAGGCCTTAAGCAAGCGCATGCGCCAGCTCGAAGGCTGTGGCTTACGCTCGCCTTTTCAGCAGCAACTGCACTCCTACCAGCAACGCATCGCGGAAAAAGCCAACGCTCTGGAAGAAGCTCAAAACTGGTCTGCCTTGATTATTCAAAATTCGATGGATGCCATTATTCGCATTGATCAGCAGGGAATGATTCAGGCATGGAATCCGGCTGCACAATGTATGTTCGGTTATGCCAAGAGCGAAGCGCTGGGCAAGCTGGTGGAAGATATTTTGATTCCCGACCACATGCATGCTGCACATTTGAAAAACTTTTACCGGCATTTGCTACGGGGCAGGGGCGCATTGATGAACCGTCGTATTGAGGGTATAGCGCAATGCAAGAACGGTTCGGAATTGCCGGTCGAGTTTGTCGGCTCCTATGTTCAGCAGGGGGATAAACCGGCGTTTGTGATGGTCTTGCGTGACATTAGCGAACGCAAAGCTGCCGAACAGCAGTTGCACGATTCCCATGCCAGGCTGGAGAGCCTGGTTGAGGCGCGAACCGGTGAAGTGCGTGATCTGGCTTCTATTATCGAGGTCACGCTGAATCTGGTGGGGTTGTCTGATTTGCAGGGTAATGCGTTGTATATCAATCCGGCTGGCAAAAAAATGTTGGGCCTGCCGCCGGATCAAGCGCCGGGAACGCTGGAACTGGATCGTTTTCACAGCCCGGAAACGCACCGCTTTCTGGTCAATGACGTGTTTCCCAAAGTATTGGAACAGGGCGTGCTGGAAGTGAAATGTGAGTTTCTGGATCAGGATGCTATGCCGATTCCAACTGCCAGCCTGTTTATGTCGCTGCCGGATAAGCATGGAGCGCCAAGCCGAATGGCTGTGATTGCGCGTGATTTGCGTCAGGAAATTGCCTTGCAGCAGCAGATTGAACATGTGGATCGTCTGGAGTCGCTCGGCGTGCTGGCTGGCGGCATCGCGCATGATTTTAATAATATATTAAGCGCGATTATCGGCAATGCCGGTTTGGCGCGGCGCAAACTGGATGTTGATTCACCGGGTCAGAAACATCTTGAGAATATCGAGCAGTCGAGCTTGCAAGCTGCCAACCTGTGCAAGCAGATGCTGGCGTATTCGGGCAAAGGCAAGCTGATTATTCAGCCGGTGAATCTCTCCGGCCTGATTGGCGATATGCGCTCGCTGCTGGACGTATCCATAGATAAAAATGTGAACTTGAGATTTGATCTGCGTCAGCCGCTGCCGGCTGTCGATGCCGATATTACCCAGATCCAGCAAATTCTGATGAATCTGGTGATCAATGCTTCTGAAGCGATCGACAAGCGCAATGGCGTTATTATCGTCGCAACCGGCGTGATGGAGGTGGATAAAAAATACCTGCAAAGCACCATCCATCAGCCGGATGCATCGCCCGGCTCATTTATCTACATGGAAGTGTCTGATTCCGGCTGCGGCATGGATGAAGCAACCCGCAAGAAGATTTTCGATCCGTTTTTTACGACGAAATTTACCGGTCGCGGGCTGGGTATGAGTGCAGTGCTCGGAATTGTTCATGGTCATCAGGGCTTGCTGCACCTGAATTCTGAACCGGGTAAAGGCACCACGTTCAAAATCGCCTTGCCGATATCGGTATCCGGTGATGTGCAAGTCAGCAAGCTTGAAGATAAAGCGCCGGTTCGTGGTGCATGCGGCCTGATTCTGGTGATTGATGATGAAGAAGCGATTCGCGAAGTCGCCTGCATGGTACTCAACGAGATGGGTTTTGATGTCATCACTGCTGTTGACGGTCAAGATGGCGTTGACGTATTTCGTCAGCAGCAGGGCAGAGTTACCGGTGTGATACTCGATATGACCATGCCGCGCATGGGAGGCGAGGCTTGCTATCATGCACTGCGAAACATTGATTCGGATATCAAGGTGATTCTGTCGTCCGGTTATAGTGCTGAAGATGCAACGGCATGCTTTCAGGGCAAGGGTCTGGCCGGGTTTATTCAAAAACCGTATTTGATGGATGACTTTCAGGATATGGTGATTAGCTGTTTTTCTGATGCATCTGACTGACAGTAAAAGTCCTTCGGCTTGCTGAACTTGCCCATTCACCTATCGTTCCGGCCATGAATAAATCTGTCACCAACCCGATCCTGAAAGGGGTAAGTACCAAGCTGCCCTTGTTTGATGCAATAAAACCCGAGCATGTGTTGCCTGCATTGGAGCAGGCATTGCATGAAGCGCGGCAAACAGTGGTCGGGCTGATTGAGCTGGCTGAACCGACATGGGGTAGTTTGATGGTGCCGCTGGAGGCGCTCGATGAACACCTGTCCCGTGTCTGGGGGCCGGTGACGCATTTGAATGCGGTGTGTGATTCGGATGAGTTGCGACCAGTGTATCAGCAGGGTGTAGCTAAAATGGCCGAGTGGGGCTCCGAACTGGCTCAGAATGAAGCATTGTATGCGGCCATGAAAAAAGTGCGTGAGCGTGATGATTACACATCCTTGAGCCATGAACGACAGCAGGTGCTGGAGCATGCGCTGCGTGATTTCCGTCTGTCCGGGGCTGAATTGGCGGGTGATGCAAAGGGTCGCTTCAAAGCGATTAAAATGCGCATGTCCGAATTGGCTACCTCATTTGAGCAGCATGTGCTCGATGCCACGCGCAGTTTTGAACTGCATCTGGAAGATGAGGTCGATTTGGCAGGCTTGCCGGATTCGGTGCGTGATGCAGCCCGCCAGCGCGCTGGCGCGGATAACAAAGAGGGCTGGTTGTTCACTCTCGATGCACCTTCGTATATTCCGTTTATGCAATATGCCGAAAGGCGTGATTTGCGTCAGCAGATGTATACGGCCTTTGCCACCCGAGCCTCATCAGGTGATCTGGATAATGCGCCGATCATTGATGAATTACTGGCGCTGCGCGCCGAAGCGGCAAGCCTGCTCGGTTTTGAGAACTACAGCGCTTATTCACTGGCTACCAAAATGGCCAATGATGTGGATGAAGTGACCGGTTTTATGCGGCAGTTGGTTGATAAAGGCAAATCCACGGCTGAACAAGAAGTGGCAGAACTCAAGGCCTTTGCAGCATCTGAGTTGGATTTGGTTGAGCTGGCAGCCTGGGATGTGCCGTTTGCTTCCGAGAAGCTGCGTCTGAACACCTATGCCATCTCGCAGGAAGAGTTAAAACCGTGGTTCTCGGATTCGCAGGTCATCACCGGCATGTTCGGGCTGGTGGAAAAGCTGTATGGCATTGTAATCAAAGAAAATACAGGTGCGCCCGTATGGTATGAAACGGTCAGGTTCTTTGATGTTTTTGATGAAAGTTCGCAAAAAATAGCTTCTTTTTATCTCGATCCCTATGCCCGCTCGCACAAACGTGGCGGGGCGTGGATGGATGAATGTATCGTGCGTTGGCAAAAGCCGGATGGCTCGTTGCAACTGCCGGTCGCGTATCTGGTTTGTAATTTCGATGCGCCGGTTGGTGATAAACCGGCTTTATGGACGCATGATGAAGTCACCACCCTGTTCCATGAATTCGGGCATGGCTTGCACCATATGTTGACCGAGGGTATTGAACTGGGCGTGTCCGGCATACGCGGCGTGCCTTGGGATGCGGTGGAGTTGCCCAGTCAATTTATGGAAAATTTCTGTTGGGAGCGCTCGGTGGTGGATTTATTCGCCCGCCACTATGAAACGGGTGAGTCATTACCCGATGATTTATTCAACAAAATGCTGGCGGCTAAAAATTTCCACTCGGCCATGCAGATGTTACGCCAAATCGAGTTTTCCCTGTTTGATATATTGTTGCACAGTGAATACAGACCGGGTTCGGATGGGGTCAGTTCGGATAAAACCGTGCAGGATGTGTTAAACAGGGTACGCGATGAAGTAGCAGTGATGATGCCGCCTGCGTTCAATAAATTTCAGAACAGCTTTTCGCACATCTTCGCCGGTGGCTATGCAGCCGGTTACTACTCCTACAAATGGGCTGAAGTGCTGTCTGCCGATGTTTACGCGGCCTTTGAAGAAGAGGGCGTGCTCAACGCCGAAACTGCGCAGCGTTTCCGCCAACAGATTTTAAGCGTCGGCGGCAGCAAAGATATTATGGAGGCCTTCATTGCCTTCCGGGGGCGCAAACCTGAGGTGGATGCACTATTGCGTCATAGCGGCTTAACAGAGGAGATGAAATGAATAACGTCACCATTACTGATATCAAAATGCCTTTTATTTCCATGGTTGTATTCATGGTCAAGCTGGCCATCGCATCAATTCCGGCATTTATCATCTTGTCGGTGATCGGCTCCATCGTTTTTGCCCTGATGGGCGCAACGCTGGGCACGATCAGCGGTCATATTTCAACCCAGCAGTTTTAAAAAACATCGATGTGCGCGACCAAAGTCGCATTTCGTACTTTTTTGCTGTGGAACCAACGTGCTTGATGATAAGAAATAATAATGGCAAACTTTGCTCTAATCGTGCCATTTCGGAGGTGATGAATGCCCAGTATGAACGTATCTCTTACGCCTGAACTGATGCAGTTGGTTCAACGAAAAGTTGCCAGCGGCATGTACAACAATGCCAGCGAGTTTGTGCGCGAGGCCATTCGCAATATTGATACCAATGAGCAGCTTTTGTACGAACTAAAATTAGCCAAGCTGAAAGAGATGTTACAATCCGGCATAGATGATGCGGAGAAAGGTGTTTTTGCTGATTACTCATTCGATACCTTGATGCGGGGTATGGATAACGAATCACACTGATGGGTGTTTTTCATCTTACGCCGGATGCCAAAGGGAGCCTGATGCAGATTGCCCGATACACGCAGCAGACCTGGGGCGTGCAGCAACGCAACAGTTATATGAGATCGATTGATGATTGTTTTCTGGCGCTGGCCAAAGCTCCCATGCAAGGAAAATCCAGACCGGAAATACACCACACTTTGCGCAGCCATCCGGGGGGTAAACATCGTGTGTTTTATATGATCAAGCAGGACTATATTGTGATTGTAAACGTGTTACATGAACGCATGGAGCCCGACAG
>CAZDFL010000061.1:0-8569 GCA_964504835.1 uncultured Zetaproteobacteria bacterium | reverse complement strand
AAGGCCTCGGTTCTGCCGATTTACCTCAACCGGTTAAACAGATGATGAAACTCACATCAAAGGTCATGACCAGCCTGGCTGAAAAGGTGTGACCATGGAGTCGACTGGAATAGGGTGTCGCGTTCACCGGAATACGCAACCATTCCGGTTTCAACAGAATCTGATAATTCAAATGAAGTAACTCACCATGGCCGGATGCCAAAACAGTACAGATCAAAGTCTGCCTGCGGACACCCGAAGAATGGATCGTCACCATCGAGTTTGACGAGATCATCCTGGAGATTTCGGAATGTGATTTGAGCAGGTACAGTCGCTGCGGAAAATTCTCTATCAGCTTCAATGCTGCAGATCAGGCTGAAGACATACGCTTGCTTTACCCGATGTAATTCGATTATCATCCTTATTCCAACAGCAGAGCTGAGCAGGTTCTCAAAATTGAACCAAAAAAGGTGATTGAAAATGAAATTCGCAATTTTTACTGAAAACACAGTAGTGGACGGCAACAAGGTTACAAAATTCACCGCCTGTAAAGATGGCGAGGTTATTCGCGGCATCATGCCGGGGCATGATGCCGTGAATACCGAAATTGTTGATCGCATTGCGGCACATTATGATGGTGAATGGGACGGGGACTTAGAATTTTCATCTGCCCCGGATATAAATGCCTCCGGCGTGCCCGATTTTATAAACCCTAACGGCTTGAGTTTTGAAAAACTTACTGGATTAAGGGACGACGCTGATGATGCCGCTATCTACGACGTGGTAGAAAGCTTGGTGGATAACTACATGACACATTTGGGCTGTGAGTACATACAGTCCCAACTGGATGGCTTTAACACAGGCTGCCGCGCAAAGTATGTAGACGTAGTTACCGAAAAATTTCGTGTTAATGTAGCAACTGAGGTTGCGAGCTACCTGTTTACCCTTCAGCGAGAGGCTGCAGAGGCACGGCAAAAGAAGGCCTGATTGATGAGGCTTAAAAACGACTAAGGCAGCCGGGAAGTCCCGACTCTTTCTTCCACAAAAAAGAGAAAAATCCATCCGTATTGAAAAAATTCAGACAGATTCCCCTGTTCGTATATGCTGACTGCGAGAAAGCATGCCGCAGCATTTACCTAGCAGTCAACAACATCTCCATGTTGAAAGGCCAGAAGTTTATGCGGTTTGATTTTGACCCATGCCTCATTGTCGGTCAGGGGTTGGGTGGCGATCACGGCCACAATGTCCTGCGGCGTAGTAAGCTCATGAAAATCTACTGTAACATCCTGATCGATCAGGTGCGCCGGGCTGAAAGGCGCACGGCGAATCGTATAGTTTAAATCAGTCGTGCTGTAGGCAAACATGTATTCGCCGTTGGATAGCAGATAATTTAATATGCCATGCTCTGCCAGTCCGCTGCTTATGTCGTTCAATGCAACATATAATGTTGGCAGCGGCGGCAACTGATCAAATTTATTTTGCAGAGTGTTCAGGATTTGGCAAAAGGCGCGTTCGCTATCTGTATCGCCTACAGGTTGGTGGCAGCCTGCATCCAGATCAATATCCCCCAGGTCGCCATTATGCGCAAATAACCAGTGTTGGCCCCATAGCTCACGCATAAATGGATGCGTATTTTGCAATGCTATCTTGCCCTGAGTGGCCTTGCGGATATGGGCAATAACATTTAAAGAATGAATGGGATAGTTTTGCACCAGTTCGGCTACCGGGGAATGCGCGGATGGATTGCTATCAATAAATAACCGGCAGCCTGACCCCTCGAAAAAGCCAATTCCCCAGCCATCGGTGTGTTCATCGGTGATGCCCCCTCTGGCACGAAATCCATCGAAAGAAAAAAGGATATCGGTGGGTACATTGCAGTTCATGCCGAGCAACTGACACATAGCATCTACGCTCCCTTACAGATGTCCATCAGCGCAATTCAACGCTGATCTCGCCGGATAAATCTCCGGCCACTCCTCGCTTAGCCACAAACAATACCCCGGGCGATACATCATCGCGCGTAGCGATGGTGAAACGCTGTTCACCCTGGCTTGACGCGACGATCCGATCGCCCGGCACCAGCCCTAGCTTTTCCAAGGTGGCCGGATGCACCAGTACATCATCCAGACGATGCAACTGCCCCGAGTGCGACAGCAGGGCACTACCCCGCGCCCACATGCCTTCGCGATACATTGAGTAACGGCTCACTATATCCAGCTTGCCGCCAGCGCCAACTTTCGCCGGCAGATAAATCGCCTTGGTATTACGCTGAGGCAATACCATAAAGCTGTCGATCTCGTGCGTCTCCCACGCCTTGCCCAAAGAGGGAAGAAACTGCCGCGCCTTATCGCGTAGCTCCTGCAGGTTGACCACCGGAACATCCTTACCCATCGCCTGAGTTAGTCGCATCATGACCTTCCACAAAGGCCGTTCCTGGCCAACGGTGGCAATCGGATTCTCAGCCACGCGCACGCGCCCTTCCATATTAATGAATGTTCCTTCAATCTCGGAGTAGGCGGCGGCTGGCAGCATCACCTCAGCGCGCTCACTGATTTGTCCGGCAATGGCGCCTACCTGAACCAAATGCACCTTTTCCAGCGCCGCTCTGGCCTGCGCCGGGAACAACCCGTCTCCGACAGGATCGCTGCCTATCAGCAGAAGCGTGTCCAGATCCCCATTGGCGGCCGCATCGAGTATTTCACCTGCGGAAACCCGAATATCGCCAAACACTGCCGACAAAGCCTGCGCATTCATTCCTTCAGGAACCAGATTGCGCCCATCGGCGCCTGCTTCAGCGTGGCCGCATGCGCGCATCAATAAATCCAGGCCATGAATCAGCGCCGCCGCATCGGGATGGCTGCGAATCTCCTCCCCCACGATCAACGAACAAGAATCAGCCATCAGCGCATCGCCTAACAGCTTGCCCGCCTCGTGCCTGCCTTCGACGGCGGACATCCACTCCATCATGCCCGCCGCGCTTTTTCCCAGACCCATCACCTGCTGCATGGCGCGGGCAATCACCGCCGACCAGTCACGCGGACGAATCAGGGCTTCCTTGCTGATGTTGGCGTTGGTGCGGTAATTCATCGATCCGATGCGCCGCACCGAGTGGTCAGGACGAGTGCGCTCAAGCGCGCGTTGCATCACTAAAGGCAGGCGCTTGCGCACGCGCTGCATCATCAAGGGCAGACGCTGGCGCAAATCTGATCCGAGAATCACAACTTCATCGGCATTCTCGATCTGCTGCGCGGTCTGACTGAAGCCTTCCTCAAAGGCAAATGGACGCATATCACGCCTGTGTAAATCAAATGCCACCTTGGCATCCGGAAAAGCAGCATCATGCAGCAGACGGATGGCAGTCAATCCTTCAACACTCCAGTCCGACGAGAACAGTATCCCCACGCGCTTGCCCGATAAGAGAGCGATGGCCCGTGTTATCGCTTCATCCCAAGTGACTTCAATCATTGCGCCTTGTTCGCGCAATGCAGGAGCAAGAATCCGTTTATCTGAACGAAACGCATCATAAACATAGCGTCCACGATCACAGATCCAGGGTTCGGGGCCTCCCTTGACCGGCTGAATGCGGATCACCTCCGCACCGCGCGAATCGATATGGATATCGCAACCCTGAGGGCACTGCGCACAGGTGGATTTGTGCCAGGTCAGTTCCCATGGCCGGGAGATATCGTTCGATGGACCGTCCAGCAACGCGCCTACAGGACAAATGTCGGGCAGGTTACCGGAGAGTTCGGAGCTCAATCCTCCATCGACCGTGCCAACGATTATCATGCGGTCGCCTCGATCCAGAATACCCATATCTCCCGTTCCGGCAATCTCGTCAACAAAACGTATGCAACGCGTGCAATGAATACAACGAGTCATGCAGGTGGTGACAAAAGGTCCGAGATCGTAGTCCACGACAGCGCGCTTTTTTTCCAGATAGCGACCTTTTGAAGCGCCGTATTCCATGGAGTAATCCTGTAATTTACACTGGCCGCCCTGCTCGCACACCGGGCAATCCAGCGGATGGTGGATGAGCAGGTATTCCTCCACCATATCTCGATCCTTCTTGATGGCATCGGTTTCGGTATAAACCTTCATGCCCTCCGCAACAGGCGTGCAACAGGAGGCTGCCGGTTTGCTCCAGCCCTCAATCCCAACCAGACACATGCGGCAGTTGCCGGCGATTGAGAGTTCGGGGTGATAACAGAAATACGGCACGTTCACCCCATGCTGATGACAGGCCTCCAGAATGCTGGTGCCGGGTGCGACTTTCACTTCAACATCATTAATGAATAGTGTCATCATATTTGCTTCTCCATAATGCCTGCACGCGCAGCCTCGGGATAATGCCTGTTCACCTCAATACCCTCAACGGCGTTCCATCGCTCAGAGCGTAAATCGTGGGCTTTCTCCAGCTTTCCCCAGCTTGAATGATGGCGCGGATTACCTCAGTATTGCTTCACTCCGCTGGTGACTTGGTTTGCTCCTTTGATAAGACCAAACCTACCATCCCGTCTGAAATTATTGCAACCACGTTGGTCTTAAGGCCGGGGATTATGGGTATGTCAGTCCGTTGCAAACCTTTATGAAGTAATACCGATGCTTTAAAGACCGAGCTTACAAGGAAGATAGACATGGCTGAATGGATCAATGTAGCGCCGACAAGTGAATTGCAGGCGGGAACGCATAAAATTGTACTTACCGAAATAGGTCCGATAGCTGTGTTTAATCTGGCTGGCAAGCTTTTTGCCATTGAAGATGCCTGCTCGCACGATGGCTGTGAACTGGCCAACGGTACTCTTGATGGCGACCAGATCATATGCTCGCGCCATGGCTCGCGCTTCTGCATCCGAACCGGCAAAGTGATGTCACCGCCGGCCTATGAAGATATTGAAATATTTTCCACGCGCATTGAAAATGAAACTGTGCAGGTGAGTATTGATTTGTAGCTTTCAACAACTGGCGAGGTCGATGGATGGCCGGAAACCAAGGACACGAGAAAGCTGGCTCACAGCGTTATAGAAGGTAAAAAAGTACAAAAGGTAAAAGGGCGTATTTATCATCGATTTCGTCACGTGATGATATTGCCGTGAATTGCAGAGTACCGGAGGAAATAATCATGCAGTATCCTGACTTTTTTGATGCTATCCCGCATCTGAGAATGCGCGACCCGCTGGCCGCATTTTTGGGTGCCTTTGAAGATGGCGTGATCGAATATAGCTACGTCGATGTCGTCAAGCTTGCCGGACACTCATGTCCAACGGTGGCGTCCGCCTACGGGATGACGCGTCAGGCGCTCGGTGCGCTTTATGGCTCTCAGCTACCCGAACGTGGTGTTATTCGCGCCGAGTTTCACGAAGACATCCTGACCGGGGTCACCGGGGTCGTCGCGAACGTCGTTTCGATGCTCACCGGTGCCACACAAGACACCGGATTCAAGGGGCTTGCAGGACGCTTTGATCGTCGTCATCTCATGTCATTCAACGCCGATGTGCCACTTGAAATTCGCTTCACACGCATGGATACGGATGAGAAAGTCGATGTCACCACCAATGTTCAACTGATAGCCAGCAACCCCGACACGGCAGCGCTAATGGGAAACTGTCTGGACGGCAGCGCCAGTGCAGAAGATATGCATCGTTTCGGAGCGCTATGGCAGGATCGGGTGCGCCGCATCCTGCTCGAGCATGCCGATGATCCAAGGGTATTTATTGTCAACCGTGCCAGCTAACATAGGCATCAGAAGCGGATGCCTTAGCTCCAGACCAGGCCAGTGTCCGTATTCCGCTCGATCTCGATTGCCGCAGGAATGAGCGACGGGTCACTCCGCAGTTGATCCTGAATTCGAGTTCTTGGGCAAAATGCAGAACCATATTACCCAATCCGGCCTAGCCGAGATGTCCCCTGAGTTGTTGCGCATTGAAAGGTCCGGGCTGCGCAATCAGTGTCCGCGCTGCTTCCATATGCCCCCATGTATTCCATAGCAATATGCCGCGTACGCGTCCCTCTTTCAGGTAATATACCACGCCCTTGCGGAACGGTTCCTGCCAGTCCTCGACCAGTTCCATGTCGACAGCCAGTTCTCCGACAGCCTCATAGCCCAAGTCGAACAGGTCGGAGTAAAAAAATGGCAGATGATGATAAGGCACGGAATTGCCCGCCATATTCTGTCCGGCTGTTTCTCCCATAATGTTAGCGTTGTCTTCATGTTCGACCCGCATCCTTTTGCCGAGCGCCGGATTAAAAAAATTGGCCGCATCGCCCGCCGCATAGATGGCCGGATCACTGGTGCGCAGACATTCATCGACGACTATGCCGTTGTCCACCGCTAGCCCTGCCACCTCGGCCAGCTCACTGTTGATCCGGATACCGATGCCTGCGACCACGCCGTCCACCTGTAGGATTTCGCCCGCTTGAGTGTGGATTTCATAGATATCTTCATGCCGTTCAATGGAGGCGACTGTATCGCCGGCAAGAACCACTACGCCTTTGGATTGGTAATAGTCGTTGAGAAAATGCGACAATGCTTCGGGATAGATGCGTGCGCCAATGCCGGTTTCGGGAAAGATCATCGTGACCCTGTTGCCATGCATGCTTAGTGCGGCGGCAATTTCAGAACCGATAAAGCCGCCGCCGATGACGGCAATGTGTTGCTTGCTGTCCGCCAGCGCCTTCAGCGCCAGATAGTCATTGAGTTCGCGAAAATAAATGATGCCCTCCACGTCCCATGGCAGGCGGCGAGCTATTCCTCCCGTGGCCAGCAGCAGTTTATCGTAGCCATAGACTGTGCCCTGATCATCGATCACTTGCCTGTTGTTGCGATCGATGCGGGTGATGGATGTAGCCAGATGGAGATCGACATGCTTCATATCCATCTTCGTCCATACCTTGTCATACGCGATGCCTTTCCACAGTGCCTTGGACAGGAAGGGGCGCTTGTATGGCCGATGCGGTTCAGCGGTGATGATGCCGATGCTGCCGTCGGCATCCACCTTCCTGATGCCCCGGATAGCCGCTGCGCCGGTCATGCCGCCGCCAATGATCAGATATGGGTAATGTGCCATGCTGCCTCCTTTTTTCTTCCGTCTTCCCATTGACCAGGACGGTTATTATCTAGGCGATTACCTTGTAAAACGGTAACTGCGTTCCAGTTCAATCAGGTGAGCAATGAGTTCGGAATGGGCCTGTACATGGAAAACATAGCGAGGCACATTGCGTTCCACTGACCTCGCCATAAACGGTTCCCCCCAGAAACTGAGCAGACATTCCGGTTTACCGCTTGTTCCACTGTCCGAGATAATCAGGGAAATAGATTCATTGATAGTAGTCCAATGCACTTTTACCTTATCAGCACCACTGCACGCATTGACCTTGGGCATCACTTCAGTATCCCAAAGCGTTTTTTCACTTTTATCCAGAACAAATTGAATGCTGCGCACCTGCGGATTTTCAATGGCCGGTCGCAGCAACGTATCAAACAATGTCTGAGGCCTGAACATGGAAAGGCACACATGAAACCATGTCATATCCCCCCGCGCCATGGCGGTAAATTGTTGGCTGGCCTCGCGAAGTTGGGAGGGGCCGACAAGAACGATATCCGGAGAAACCAGACTGCGCTGGATGTGCTGTAGAATATCCCGGTTCGCTTCAATATCTTCATGCATCTTTTCGTGGGTCTGATCACGCCTGAGGTCACGCATAAACAGAATGGCGATCAGAATAACCGTCAGTGATATCAGCACATCTTCGTCCACCATATGCAGCCTGTGCATCAACAATGCGGCAGCAGCAGCAGCAATGCCGACAACCAGATCCAGTTCAATCGTGAACAACTTTTTCAGTGACATTGCCATTTTATGCCTCCATGCGGGTCATTTGTAACGACTTAGCGCACATCCTTGAAATAAAAAGGCATGTAACGCAAGGCCCACAGAAAGAAAACAAGCACCCAGGCCAGACCAGACAGCGTAATGCCAACATCGAACACCGGCCATGCTTCACGTAGCAGGCCGGAAACCACTCGTAATAAAGGTACGATTTGGAAGGCGAGGAAGAGCCGGGTAGTCCAGAGATCCGCAACCACTGGAACGCTGGCATGCCCAAGCGTCACCCGCGTGGCCATGCCCAGCAGCAGCGTGCCAAAGCCGCCGACAACAAGTGCATGCAAAGCCGCCTGCTCCAGGCTTAACCAGTTCTCACCGCTCAGCCATTCGGCAAAATTAACGCTGGCCGAAAGCAGAAAGGCGAACGGAAACCAGAGCAGCGCCCAGTGCAGGACGGACTGGATAACATAGGGCTTTTGCTGCCAGATACGCCATTGCCAGCATTGCCGACCGACCACAATAAAAAGTGCAAAATCAGCCAGCCAGTACCATGCGTGCAGATCCATAACCATCAACAGCATACGCGTCAGAGAAAAAGCCAGCATCAAATGCAGACCGAAACGATTGCGTACCACATCACGCCCGCTTAATGCCGTGAAGATCGGAACCATGCGATAGGCGACGGCATAAATGGTAGGGAACAAAAAAGCGTAAATACCAATCGCCTCGGACACCAGCCCCCAGGATTCGTTGCCAGTCCGGAT
>CAZDFL010000060.1:0-8583 GCA_964504835.1 uncultured Zetaproteobacteria bacterium | reverse complement strand
TGTCGATTGAAATGCGTCAGGCGCCGTTTATCGGCTGGATTCATGATATGTCTGTGCAGGACCCGTATTTTGTCTTGCCGGTCATTATGGGCGCGTCGATGTTTATCCAGCAGAAACTCAACCCACAACCGCAAGATCCTATGCAGGCGAAGGTGATGCAGCTATTACCGGCGATCTTTACCGTGCTGTTTCTGTTCTTCCCGGCGGGTCTGGTGCTGTACTGGGTGGTGAATAATACGCTCTCTATCCTCCAGCAGCGTCTGGTGATGAAGCGGCTAAACGTCGATTAAACAGAGCGATTCCCATGCAACGATAGCAGCTATCGCTACGCCGGTAGGGCGTGGCGGTGTCGGCATTGTGCGAATGTCCGGGTCACAGGCTTTGGCGATTCTTAAGCGCGTCACCGGTTGCAGTCAGATCACCCCAAGAGTAGCCACTGTTCTGCAATGGATAGATGCATCCGGAGATGTGCTGGATGAAGGAATCGTGCTGTTCTTTCCTGCGCCTCATTCCTATACAGGCGAAGATATTATTGAATTGCAAGGGCATGGCAGCCCTGTGCTGCTGCGCGCCTTGCTGGAGCGACTCTACCAACTGGGTTGCAGGCCTGCTGAACCCGGCGAATTTACCCGCCGTGCAGTTGAAAACGGCAAGATCGAATTATCCCAGGCGGAAGCTGTAGCTGCTTGTATTGATGCAGCAACCGTTCGAGCGGGCAAGCAGGCTCTGCGCCAACTGCAGGGCGTATTCGGACAACACATCGAAGCACTGATGCATAGGCTGACAGGTTTAGTTGCGCATGTTGAAGCTAGTCTCGATTTCCCTGAAGAAGAAATTCCAGCGCTATTTTTTGAACATCTTGCCGAGCAGATGCAAAGCGACGTTATCGCTCCTGTTTTAGCATTATTAACTACAGCGCCCCTAGGTGAACGGCTGTTTGAAGGTGCAACCGTGGCAATTATCGGTGCTCCCAATGTCGGCAAATCCAGCCTGTTAAACGCTTTGGCAGGGCGAGATCGAGCCATTGTAAGTCATATTCCAGGAACTACGCGGGATGTACTTGAAATCGATTTTGAAGTGCATGGCATACCCGTGCGTCTGGCGGATACGGCTGGATTGCGGTTGAGTGATGATGTCATAGAGCAGGAAGGGGTGCGGCGGGCTGAAGCAGCTGCAGCGCAGGCTGACGCGGTTATTTTTGTCGCTGATGCAGCCAGACCGGATACCTGGCAGACGAACCGGGATGCTAATATTTTTTTGATGAACAAGATCGATCTGGTTGAATCGAGCTTTCCATCGCATTTTACGCTTGTAAGCATCAAACAGGGGCAGGGTTTGGATCAAATTTCAGCCATTCTGGCAACACAGTTGGGCGATATGAATCTGGCTGATGAGGGTTTGCTGGTGACGCGAGAGCGCCACCGCACGCTATTGGCGGACACAGTGGAGCATTTACAGTGTGGACTGGCCATGCTTCATTCTGAGGATCAATTGGAGTTGACGGCCATGGAGTGGCGTTCTGCATGGAGCTTGTTGGGCGGGATTCTGGGAATTGGCGATATCGAACATATTCTGGATCGTGTTTTTTCAGAGTTTTGTATCGGAAAATAACGTCTGCGGCTTACCCTGTTTCGTTTTCTGCTTGAAAGACAGGTACAGTTTGCTGCATAATGGCCATCCTTTTGGAGAAATCTAGGATGGGGATGGGGAGAAAAATCGGTTGTATATGTTATAACTTCCTGTTTTAAAAGAATTTATTTGGAGAGATACTATGTCGTTGAAATACCCAGTTATTTCTGTTACCGGTTCTTCCGGCGCAGGTACAAGTACAGCCAAGGCTGCTCTTGAGCATATTTTTAGACGTGAACATGTTACGCCTGCAATTATTGAGGGTGACTGCTTCCATCGTTTTGATCGTATGGAGTTCCGAGCTAAAGCCAAAGAGTTTGAAGCGGCTGGAAAGCGCTTGAGCCATTTTTCTGACGAGGCAAACCTGTTTGACAAAATAGCCGAGTTGTTTGATTCATATCAGCGCACGGGTCGAGGCCAGGCGCGTACATACGTGCATGATGATGAAGAGGCTAAAGTATATGGCGTTGGCGCAGGTAAGTTTACAGATTGGCGTGAAGTTGGCGAAGGGTCAGATTTATTGTTTTATGAAGGTCTTCATGGCGGTGTTGAAGAGGTCAGACCCTATGTCGATTTATTGTTAGGCGTGGTTCCGGTTGTCAATCTGGAATGGATTCAGAAAATCCACCGCGATACAGCTATGCGCGGCTATTCCCAAGAGGCCGTGGTCGATAATATTTTATCTCGTATGCACGACTATATTCACTTTATTACCCCGCAGTTCACCAATACAGATATTAACTTTCAGCGTGTTCCTTTGGTGGATACGTCAAACCCGTTTATTGCGCGTGATGTACCTACGCCGGATGAAAGTGTCATGGTGATCAGGATTCGCAAACCAGAGAAATGGAATATCGATTTCCCTTGGTTGCAAGCCATGCTGCATGATTCATTTATGTCCAGGCGCAATACTTTGGTCGTTCCTGCTTCTAAATTCTCATTGGCAATGGAATTGATTCTGACCCCGATTGTCCATAGTCTGTTGGAAAAAAGGCGTAAAACACTGTAGTTTTTACTGTATATTTTAAAAGGGCAGCTTCGGCTGCCCTTTTTTGTTTGCTAGCAATTTATCTAACCTCTATTGTTGGCCTATTTACGGGATGCTTTTGCTTTTGGGTATGGGTTGCATTCCAGTGATCAATTGTGTTTTTGTTTCAGCAGAGGGTAGGTTCATAGTTTAAGGAGTTGTTTCACGTGAAACATCCAGATTTGGTTGATGTTATTGTTGTTGGGGCTGGCCATGCTGGCTGTGAGGCAGCATGGGCTGCTGCCAATCGTGGTGCCAGAGTACGGCTGATCACCCAGAACCTGGACACCATTGCCAAGATGTCGTGTAACCCTGCCATTGGCGGCATCGGGAAAGGGCATCTCGTGCATGAGGTGGATGCTCTTGCTGGCCTGATGGGGATAGCGGCAGATCGTTCGGCACTCCAGTACCGTGTACTCAATCGCAGAAAAGGACCGGCGGTACAGGCGACGCGGGCGCAATGTGACAGAAGAATTTATCACATGGCTATGCGTGAGTTGCTGGATTCCAATGACAATATATCACTACATCAGGGCACGATATCTGAGTTGTTGTTTGAAGGAGATCGCATTGCAGGTGCAGTGGATGAGTTTGGCATCGAGCATCTCGCAGCATCTGTCATACTCACAACGGGAACCTTCTTAAGCGGCTTGATTCATGTGGGAGAAAAAACAATTCCCGCTGGTCGTTCTGGCGATGCTCCTGTGCTGGGCTTGACGGATGAGTTGTACCGACGTGAGTTTAACCTGGGGCGCTTGAAAACAGGCACGCCGCCTCGTCTTGATAAGAAGACAATTAACTGGGACATCCTTGATATGCAGGTTGGCGAAACTGATGTTTTACCATTTTCAAGTCTGCATAAGCAGGTAGTTGGCGACCAAATTCCATGTGCGATCACCAGAACCAGTGAGCGGGGGCACGATATTATCCGTGCCAATATGTCACGTTCTCCCATGTATTCCGGAAAAATTTCTGGCACAGGCCCGCGTTATTGTCCGAGTATTGAAGACAAAGTGGTCCGTTTTGCTGATAAATCCAGCCATCAAATATTTTTGGAACCAGAGGGGCGGGATCATCATGAGGTTTATCCGAATGGTATTTCTACTTCCTTGCCGATTGATGTGCAGTGGAAATTTATTAGATCCATTCATGGTTTGGAGAAGGCCGTTATCATTCGCCCCGGTTATGCCATTGAATATGATTATGTCGACCCGCAGGAACTCAAACCAACGCTGGAAACCAAGAGAATCACAGGGTTGTTTCATGCCGGTCAAATCAATGGAACGACAGGATATGAGGAAGCCGCAGCGCAAGGGCTGTTGGCTGGCATCAACGCGGCGGCCTGTGTTATGGATGTGGCGTCATGGGTGCCTGATCGCTCAGAGGCTTATTTAGGCGTGATGGTAGATGACTTGGTGACAAAAGGAATCACGGAGCCATATCGGATGTTTACCTCCAGAGCAGAGTTTCGCTTACAGCTGCGTGAGGATAATGCGGACTTAAGGTTGGGTGGCGAAGCCATCAAGCTGGGTCTGTATGATAAGGATCGCATGCAATCATTTGAAGCCAGACGCATACGCATGGAGCGTGGAATTGAGTGTGCGCGGAAAACCATAATTGGTACAGGCAAGGCATGGAAAGATCGTTTGGCTGGGTTGGATTTACCTGCTCCTGCACAGGCTATGAATGTCACCTCGTATGCGCATCGAAGTGATGTCGAGGCGGCCAAGACTATTGCGTTGTTGGATATTGAAGGGGAATTGAGCGCAAGTGATCTGAAGTCTTTGCTGGCTTTGGTGCACTATGATGGCTATCTGGATAAACAGTTACTTGAAGTTGAGCGGTTCAGGCGTTTGGAGTCAGATCGTATTCCCCTTTCGTTTGATTATTCACAGGTGCCGGGTCTTAGTAACGAATCCAAGCAGAGAATGGCCAGTGTTCAACCGGCAACATTGGGGCAGGCATCCCGTATTTCAGGGGTGACACCCGCATCACTGACAACGTTGATGCTTTATTTAAGGAAGCAAGACAATGAACGCTGAGCTGTGCAGCTCATATGTTCATGAGGTTCTTAAGTTTCGCAAAGCTCTGAATCTGACATCTATTGCAGATTTCGATGTGTTTAATGCGCAATTTATTTTGCCATCACTGGCGATGGCCAGGGTGATGCCAGAGCAAGGGCGCATGCTGGATATCGGCAGTGGCATGGGAATCCCCGGCATTCCGCTGCTCATCGCAAAGCCCTCGTTGACCGGAGTATTGGTAGAACGTAGAAAAAAACGTGCTGAGTTTCTCAGGCATGTAGTGAGAAAATTGAGTTTGAGTGCGGAAGTGTACGATGCTGATATCAATGCATTGCCGCGATTGCATGTGGATATCTGCATTGCCAGGGCTGTGGCGGATGAGAAACTATTGCTTGAGATGTGTAACAGGCATGTGAATTCGGGCGCGATTGCTGTTTTTCCTGTGCCGAGGTCGCATGCTTCTGTTGATGTTGATGGTTGGGCGGTTTCAGGCGAGTATGCCATTGGTGTGGGTGATGCGGAGGATAATACTCAGATTATCCGTTGTTATCAGCACAATCGATAACATGCATAAGCTTGGCTGGAAATAGACAACGCGCCTGCATGATTTTTTCCACCCCATGATAACTTTATATCATGGGATGGAAAAAGTTCATGATCGTTAGGAGGTTTCACGTGAAACATCAGGGATTGGGTCCCATCATTGCAGTAGCCAATCAAAAGGGTGGTGTTGGTAAAACAACAACCAGTATTAATCTTGCAGCATCGTTGGCTGCTTTGGATAAACGTATCTTGCTGGTTGATCTTGATCCGCAGGGTAATTCAACATCGGGCCTTGGCGTGGATAAAGAGCAGGTGGCATCTGGAACCTATGATGTGTTGATGGGCGAAAACACCTTGGCAGATAGCATTATCGACACAGATTGTGAACGATTGTCACTGCTGCCGGCCAGCATGGATCTGGCTGGCGCTGAGGTGGAACTGGTTAGCGAAATTGGTCGGGAGTTGCGCTTGCATCAGGCTTTTGCCAGCTATGTCGGCAAACCATTTGACTATGTATTTATAGACTGTCCTCCTGCGCTGAGCTTGTTGACAGTGAATGCATTGACCGCGTCGGATCATGTCATGGTAACGTTGCAAACTGAGTTTTATGCCATGGAAGGGTTGACGCAATTGATGGATTCAATTCGGCGGATTCGTCAGGCACTGAATTCAGAGTTGGCAATGGATGGAATATTATTGACGATGGTTGATCGTAGAAATAACTTATCGACGCTTGTCGAGCAGGATGTGCGGGCATATTTTGGATCACAGGTGTATGAAGAGGTTATTCCAAGGAATGTGCGTTTGTCCGAAGCGCCGAGTTATGGCGTGCCAGTGATGTATCACGATGTACGTTCGAAAGGGGCGCAGGCATATCTTGCCGTGGCCAAAGAATTTATGCATCGCAGGAATGTGTGACGTGGAATGACAACGCAGTGAGGGGAGAGGGTGATGGTAGTAGCTAAAAATCGTGGTTTGGGTCGTGGATTAAATGCCTTGCTGGGTGACACGCCGACCCCGGAAGTCATGCGGCAGACTACGAATATTCCGATTTCCAAAATCAAACCCAATCGTTATCAGCCCAGAAGCCAATTTGCCAATGATGAACTCGATGCATTGACGAATTCAATTCGGCAGGATGGTGTTTTGATGCCGATCTTGCTGCGCCCACAAGGTGATGGATACGAGTTAATTGCCGGAGAACGGCGCTGGCGTGCATCACAGGCAGCTGGCCTGACTGAAATTCCGGCAGTGATCCGGGATGTCGATGACTTGCAGGCGCTTGAGCTGGCGATTATTGAGAATGAACAACGTGATGATTTGACAGCCATAGAGTCGGGTCGTGCCTATAGTCGAATGATCGAAGAGTTTAATTGTACGCAGCAGCAGGTGGCTGAGAAGATTGGCATTTCTCGTGTTCAGGTCAGTAACCTGATTCGTTTGCTTCAGCTTCCTGAGATTATCAAACAGATGATTGAAAAACGCCAACTGAGCATGGGTCAGGCCAGACCATTGGTGGGGTTGCCTGCACAGGTTGCCGAGCGTATCGCTCGCCAGTGCGTGGAGCATGGCTGGAGTGCCAGACAAATGGAGAAAGAGGCAAAAAAGGCGGCCAGAGAGCCGACTGTGCCCACTGAAAAAGAAGTGGATGCAGATGTGATGGCTTTACAGGAAGAGCTGACACGTAAACTTGGCCTGCCTGTGGACATTATGTGTAAGAAAAATGGCTCGGGTGAAATGCGTATTCGTTATACGCAAGCAGCGGAACTGGATGGTGTTTTACGCAAGTTGAGAAGTCAGGTATAAATAATATGATTTATAAACAAATAGTTAAGATAATACATATACAAAATATGGGTTTTGTATGCGGGTGAACGGCTGTGCTTGCAGAGCGGTGAACTGGCATGCCGAGTCTGGTGGTGTGCAGTGGGTTGAGCAGCGCTTATTACCTCATCGTTTTGAGCAGGTGGTGAGTCTGTTGCCTGAGGATGTGGCTGTAGCGATTGAATCGATGCAGGTGCGCGGAGCGCCAAGCATCGGCGCAGCTGCAGCATATGGTTTAGCCTTGGCCTGGAGTGCGGATGAAGGGCAATTTTTTGATCACTGGTTGCCTAGGTTTCGGGCGACGCGACCGACTGCTGTGAATCTGTTTCATGCTTGTGATGCGATGCAGGCATGTGCTGAAACATCGCCATCTGTTGGTCAGATAATGGAGTGTGCACAAAGCTATGCGGATGCAGAGGTTGCAGCCAATCAGCGTATTGGAACTACGATGGCTGAATTGCTTGCGGTCGGTCAGCGCAGGATTCTTACCCATTGCAATGCTGGCTGGCTGGCTGCGGTGGACTGGGGCACGGCGACTGCGGGCATTTACCATCTGGCGCAGGCGGGGGAAAAACCCTTTGTGTGGGTGGATGAAACCAGACCGAGGTTACAAGGTGCTCGCTTAACGGCATGGGAGCTGTCTCAGGAGGGGGTCGATTGTCGCATACAGGCTGATGGTGCGGCTGCATGGATGATGGCGCAGGGCAAGGTTGATGCCATCGTTGTCGGTGCGGATCGCATCGCGGCCAATGGTGATGTGGCCAATAAAATTGGCACCTATGCCTTATCGCTGGCAGCCAGAGAACATGGTGTTCCGATGTATGTGGCTGCGCCAACGTCCACGTTCGATGCCGATTGCCCGAGCGGTTTGGATATTCCGATTGAACAGCGTGATGCCAGTGAAGTAGTATATATGGATGGTTTGAGTGAGGCAGGGCGGATTGAGACTATTCAAATTGCAGCCTCGGACGTACCAGTAAACAATCCGGCTTTTGATGTAACGCCCAACACCAACCTGAGTGGCATTGTGAGCGAAAATGGTTTGTGGACTGGTGCATGACGTGGAGGTGCTATGAAACGAATAGCCATTTATCCAGGTACGTTTGATCCCATTACGCTCGGCCATGTTGATGTGGTGGTGCGCGGGCTAAAATTGTTTGATCGCATTGTCATTGGTGTTGCAGATAATCCGAACAAGGGGCCATTATTTGATGTGGATACGCGATTTGCTATGGTCTGTGAAACGTTTGATACCGAGCCGCAGGTTGAAGTCACACGTTTTTCGGGCCTTTTGGTAGATTTGGCCCATCTATATAAAGCCAATGCCATATTACGCGGTTTGCGTGCAGCCTCGGATTTTGAATATGAGTTCCAAATGGCGACTATGAATCGACGACTCGATGCGACGATTGAAACTGCCTTTGTGATGGCTCGCGAAGATTATACCTTTGTATCATCACGATTTATTCGTGAAATTTCCAGTATGGGCGGTGATGTGTCGGCATTGGTGCCTGCTCCTGTTTTATCGCGCCTAGG
>CAZDFL010000059.1:5718-8583 GCA_964504835.1 uncultured Zetaproteobacteria bacterium | reverse complement strand
AATAAGGTGATGCAATCATGAGCGTATTGAGCGTAAGCGGGCTAAGCAAAACATTTGCCGCTGGCGGCATGTTTCGTGCCATCGGCAAGGCGAAACGCGCTGTCGATGATGTGTCTTTTACACTGGAAGCCGGGGAGACATTGGCTATCGTGGGTGAATCGGGCAGTGGTAAATCCACGACGGCGCGGCTGGCCATGCGTTTGTTGCAGCCGGACTGCGGCCAGATTAGCTGGGCGGATGAAGATGTCAGCCTGCTTTCCGGGCGGGCTTTGCGGCAGCGGCGTAGCCATATCCAGATGGTATTTCAGGATCCGTTTGCCAGTCTGAATCCGCGCATGAAAATATGGCAGAGCGTGGCCGAAGGTTTAAGGGTACATCAGCCTGAATTATCCACATCAGAACGGCGCGACAAGGTGGCGGAAACATTGGCTGTGTGCGGTTTGGATGATTCGGGTATGGATCGTTATCCGCATCAGTTTTCCGGCGGTCAGCGTCAGCGTATCGGCATTGCCCGCGCCTTGATTGTCGAGCCTGCTGTCTTGGTATTGGATGAGCCGGTTTCGGCGCTTGATGTGTCGGTGCAGGCTCAGATTCTCAATCTGTTGAAGGACATCCAGCAGGCCAGAGGGCTGGCCTATCTGTTTATTTCTCATGATCTGTCCGTGGTGCGCTATATTGCCGACCGGGTGGCGGTGATGTTTGCCGGGCGTATTGTTGAGCAGGGTCGTGCTGCTGATGTGTTTGAGCACCCTCATCATCCCTACACCCGCGCCTTGCTTGATGCCCGACCCATCATTCATCCGAATGAACGTAAACCTGTTTCGGATAAGCAGGATATTGGCGAAGGCATGGCTGAAAGCGGTTGCGCTTATCAACCGCGTTGTCCGAACGTATGTCCGGATTGTGCTGAATTTGATGGCAGTCTGAACGAATACGGTTTTGCCTGCCTGCATCCTTTGCGATAAAAAATGGCTGATTTTTCCGCATGACATCTCTTGTTCATCGGGTTCGATGTGATTTTTCTGATGATGCGCCGCTGGCGACCGGCCTGCCGGGTTATGCGCGGCGTGATGAGCAGATTAAACTGGCTGATGAGGTGGCGGGGGCATTTGAAGCAGGCTCGACCCTGTTGGCTGAAGCGGAGACCGGAACGGGAAAAACGCTGGCCTATCTGATCCCGGCATTGCGCTCCGATCGCAAAATTCTGATTTCCACCCATACCCGCGCCTTGCAAGATCAACTGGTGCATCGTGATTTGCCGGCAGTGCAACAGGTATTGGGTGCCAATCGACAGGTTGCATTATTGAAAGGGCGTTCCAATTATCTCTGCCCCCAACGTCTGAATGTGTTTATTGCCAGCCCGCAGCTGGAAATGTGGGCGCAGAAATCCATGCTCAAAGTGATGGACTGGTCACGCAAAACGAAGGATGGTGACTTGTCCGGCCTGCCATTTGATGTATTCGCCAAGGGTATCGGGCACATGGTGACGGCGACCGGGGATCAGTGTCTGGGCTCAAAATGCGGCGATTTTGATCGCTGCCCGCTCATGAAAGCGCGACAGCGTGCTCAGGCGGCTGATATTGTAGTCACCAATCATAGCTTATTACTGTCCGATGCTGTTCTGAAAGAAGGCGGATTTGGCGAGTTATTGCCGAATTTTGATGCCTATGTGCTCGATGAGGCGCATTCATTACCCGATCTGGCCTGCCGTCATTTTGGGGTGCAGCTCACCCGTTTGAAATTGATTCAGTGGCTCAACGATATGCAGGCGCAACTCGATGAGATGGGTGATGAACCGGCTCTGAAAGCGGATATCACAGCGCAGGGAAAAGCTGTGCTTGATGCTTATATGCAGGCTGGGCTGGAAGATTTGCAGCAGGCATGGGGTGAGATGAACAAACTGGCAGCTTCCCGTAGCGAACGCAGCGAAGAAATGGCCAAGCTGGCTGATCGCGCCGAAATGATTACATCGGATATCGCTATGGTACGTCAGCCCGCAGCAGGTTTCGTCGGCTGGAGCGATGGCGAAGGTGAACACCTCAAATATACCGTAGCACCGGTTGAAACCGGGCCGGTCTTACAATCCCATTTATGGGATAGAGAAGCTGCTTTTGTGCTGATGTCGGCCACGCTGCGGGTTTCAGGGCGTTTCGATTACGCCAAAGCGCGGCTCGGGCTGGATAATGCGGACGAGGTGTTCCATGCCTCTCCCTTTGATTATGCACAGCAGGCCATGATTTATCTGCCGCGCCATATGCCGAATCCATTTTCCGATACTGGCATTGAGGCTCTGGTTGATGAAATGGAAACGCTGATTCGTGCGTCGCAGGGGCGTGCCTTTGTGTTGTTTACATCGTGGATGATGCTCAAACGAGCCGGGCCGGAGCTGGCGCAGCGTTTACCGTGGAACGTGCTGATTCAGGGCGAGAGCGGCAGCCGTGATGCTATTCTCGATGCATTTCGCAACGATACCCATTCGATACTGTGTGGTACGCGCAGTTTCTGGGAAGGCGTGGATGTGCCGGGTGAAGCATTGAGTCTGGTGATTATTGATAAAATGCCGTTTACGCCGCCCAATGATCCGCTACTCAAGGCGCGCATTCAGGCATGTGAAGAACAGGGTGGTCATGGTTTCCGCGATATCCAGTTACCTGAGGCGATTGCAGTCCTGAGACAGGGAACCGGGCGTTTGATTCGTTCCATGGATGATCGGGGCGTGATGGCATTGCTCGATTCGCGCCTGTATCAAAAAGCTTATGGTCGCGAGGTAGTCCGCAACCTGCCAGCCGCCCCCATCAGAGACGACCTGGCCGAAGTCCGCTGGTTCTTTGAAGAGCAAGAAAACTTAAGCTCCGGGGGAGCTTA
>CAZDFL010000059.1:0-5618 GCA_964504835.1 uncultured Zetaproteobacteria bacterium | reverse complement strand
AAGCCATGCGTATGACTTTATCGAGCATATTCAGATATGGCTCACCATGCTACTGCGGAAAATGGTGACGATACCCATGGCTATAATCATAACTGCGGCAACGCGCATGGCGGAGGTGCGCAAGGCCGGTGTCATTCTGTGTAATGCCGTTGGTACAAACATCATGGCCGGGATAGTTCCCAGACCAAAGGCGGCCATCATCAGTGTGCCTGTTTGTGCATTGCCAGCAGCCAAAGCCAGCGACAGGGCGGCATAGACCAGTCCGCAGGGCAGTAAACCGTTGGCCAGTCCAAGTGTATACCAGCTACCGGCACGGCCATGTTCTGAGGCGCGCCGCGCCAGCCCGGCCAAGCCGCTTTTCCGGCTGGCCCATGTGCTGAAACGACGTAATGGATCGGGTAACCAGCCAGCCAGATTCAGAGCAAAGATAATCATCAGCGTGCCAGCGCTGATGGCCAGTAAACGCTGTAGCAGATCACCACCGAATGTATTCAGGGTAGCACCGGTGAATCCAACCAGCAGTCCGAGCAGGGCATAGGTGGTGATGCGCCCAAGCTGATAGATGAACAAGCCGCTCCACCAGATGCTGGTTTGACTCATGCTGACCGCTGTCACCAATCCACCGCACATGCCTATGCAGTGCAAACTGCCCATAAAGCCCAACGACAGCATGAGCAGTAGCGTGGAGGGCAATGCATCGATCATGGCTTTAGATTGTCGTTTCGGTTTTCTACGAGGTTGTTGTCGCTTCGATGTTTTTGTGGGTCAGCGGTCGTGGTATCATGGTCAGTCAAATCATCATCATCGAGGATGCGATGGGCTGGCCCTTCCATATCATCGTACTGCCCATTTTTTACGGCCCAAAAGAACACCAGCACACTGACCAGTCCAAGCACTATCATACCCGGAATCAAACCATAGATAACGCTCATGTATATCCTCACTGACCAATCAAAAAGGCATTGGTGGCGAGGCTGATGGTAATCATCAGGCTCGATTAGAACAATAGCGCCCGGAGATGATTGACAAGTATAGCCTATCAGACTTAAAGTTCATTCTTTATGTATGTTAAAACAGAGTATGGCTGTTGGAGATACAATGGCCAGTCCTCAATACTTTGAAACAGGTATAACCAGATAGCTCCGGCGCTGAACCCCTTCCCCCTCCCTACAGCGTCGGAGTTTTTTTCTAACCGGAAAAAATCGTTGGATCATTGCAACGGCGACTTGCGTTGCGATTCACTTACAAACCCAGACGTTGCATATGTCGCCTGATTAGCATGGCGTTGCCAATGACCAGCAAGGAGCTTACCGGCATGGCCAGTGCGGCAAACACCGGCGTGACCCATGCGGCCATGGCTACAGGCACTAGAATGATATTATAGGCCAGCGATAAGGACAGGTTTTGACGGATGGTTTTGAGAGCGCGAGCGCCGAGCATGATTGCCCATGGAATCCGTTGTAAATCGCTGCCCATCAGTACGATATCCGAACATTCCATCGAAACGTCCGTGCCACTACCCATGGCAATGCTGATATCGGCCTGCGCCAGTGCCGGCGCATCATTGATACCGTCTCCTGCCATTAACACATGTTCGCCCTGTTGTTGCAACGTCGCAACATGACTGGCCTTGTGCTCAGGCAATACGCCGCCAACAACGTGAATCGGCCTGGTTGTATGTTCGCATAATTGCAGTTGCAGGCGGTTGGCGGCAGCTTTTGAATCGCCGCTTAGCAGCGTGATGCCCAGCCCCTGCTCATCGAGGCCGGCAACGAGTTCGAATGCGCCCTGACGTAATTGGTCTTCAATGCGCATCAGCCCGATACATTGACCATCTGCGGCGACCAGTACGGGCACTGCCATGTCCGATTCGATCAGGCGACAGGATTCTGTTATGTGCTCAGGAATATTGATCTGGTGCTTTTGCATCAGGCGCTGATTGCCGACCCAAATCTGCTGACCATCAACCAGACCACCGATGCCCATGCCGGGTAATAACTGTTGATCGCAGGATGCGGGGAAGGGGAGTCCTTTCTCTTCTACCGAAGCGCAAATGGCAGCCGCCAGCGGATGCGAATAATGGCGTTCCAAGGCACCGGCCAGTTGCAGGAGTGTGCTCTGATTTTTCGATGCGATGATTTCGGTGACGCGCATGTGGCCGGTGGTCAGCGTGCCGGTCTTGTCCAGCACCACATGGGTGATTTCAGATAACCGCTCCAGCGCTTCGCCATTGCGCACCAGCACGCCGTGTCTGGCTGCAAAACCTGTACTGACCGCAATGGCCATCGGCGTAGCTAAACCGAGCGCACAAGGGCAGGTGATAATCAGTACAGCGGTGGCAGCCAGCAGAGCGGTATCAAAACCGGCCTGCGTCCACCAGTAGAAGAAGGTCGCGCCTGCCAGCGCCAGCGTGGTGGCGACGAACCATGGCACAATACGATCGGCCAGTCGCTGAATGTGAGCCTTTGAACCCTGCGCTGATTCGACCAGATGAATAATGCGCGCCAGCACGGTAGCCGAACCGGTCGCTTCAACCTGCATGATGAGCGGATTCTCACCATTGACCGTACCACCGGCAATGCGGCTGTTGACCTGCTTGTGCACAGGATGTGATTCACCCGTTAGCATGGATTCATCAATATGAGAATGACCTTCGATAACGATACCGTCGGCAGGCACTTTATCGCCTGGCTTGATGCGCAGGTGGTCACCCGGTTTGAGTTTGCGCACGGCGACCCGTTCTTCATTACCATCGGCTGTTAATCGCGTCGCCATGCGCGGTTGCAATTCCAGCAGGCGCAGGGTGGCCGAAGATGCATTGCGCCGCGCCAGCGCCTCCAGATAGCGACCAATCAGAATGACAAACAGAAATGCGACCACCGTATCGAAATAGACATGTTCGTCCCCCTGTATGGTTTGCCAGAGCGAGTAGCCGAATGTAGCCAGTGCGCCGATACTGATGGGGAGGTCCATACTGAGTCTGGCTTGTCGTAATCCACGCCAGGCAGAGAGTAGAATCGGGCCGCCGGAATAAAGCAGCACCGGCGTGGCGATGGCCAGACTGACCCAGTGGAAAAACTGGCGATATTCCGCGCTGATACCCGAAAATGCACCGGCATACAGGGCAATCGAAATCCACATGATGTTCATGGCACCAAAACCGGCGAAACCCAGACGAAACAGCAGTTGGCGATTTTGTTGATGCAGTGCGCCTTCGATATTTTCCAGATTAAACGGCACAGCGGCATATCCGAGCGCTGCCAACCGGCTCATGATTTTCGGCAGGGACACTGTATCCGGCTGCCATTGCAGCAGCAGCCTGTGATGCACCAGGTTCACTTCGGCTTTGGTGATGCCAGCCATGCCGCTCAGGGCTTTCTCGATGAGCCACACGCAGGCGGCGCAATGGATGCCTTCGACCATCAGGCGGGCCTGCCGGGTACCGTCAGCAAGGGTTTTGGTGAATTCCTGCTGTACCTCGTCCAAATCGTACTGATCTATATCTGTCGGCGCATCCGGAGGCGGGGCCATGGACGCTTCTCTCTTTTGCAGGCGCTCATAAAAACTGTCCAGGCCTGCTTCGTGAATAACCTGACAGACGCTTAAACAACCGGCGCAACAGAATAAACGTTTTTCGCCAGCGATGTCGCCATGGCAAGCAGTTGAGCCGGTGGCTGGCAAGCCGCAATGAAAGCAATTACCTTTGTACAAAGATGCGCTGGGCGGTATCGAAGTGGTGTTCACCGGCATCAATGCGGGCAATTAAATCCCAGTGGCCGGGCAGGGGAAATGAGATCGGCGCAGCAAACGTGCCGACATCGGTCAGGTGCAGTTCCACATTGAAATCATGTCTGGCATCGCTGGGGCGGTAGGCGGTCAGCACCACATGACCTGCACGTACCGGTTTACCCTGATGATCCATCACATAGAGACGGGAGATGCCGCTTTGGTTGACCTTCAGCGTGTTCGGTAGCAGCAGTTGCAAACGCCATGCTGTGGGGGCTTCTTGTTCGCGTACATGCTCAGCATGGAAATAATTTTTACCGCGCTCGTAATAATCCTTCACAACCAGATTGGGCGGAAAGATAAAAGCGTAGGAAATAAAGCCGAAATTGACGATCAGTGTTACACCGACCACGGCGAGTATGCCGCGTAGCCACGGGTTTTTAAGATCCTGTTTGAGTTGTGCGCTTATCATGTTTGCTCCTGTTATCTGCCGCTGATAAAAAACGACTCATACTCCAGCCGGATGACCGGAGATTCAAGGCTTTCCAGTATAAAACGGATAGGGGTTCTGTTGCCTTTCAATGCCTCTGATCGCGCCGTCAGGAATATATGAAAGGGAACTATTTTTCCTGTCCTGAGTACGATGTTTTTACCTTCTTTACCGGCAATGCTGATCCCTTCAGCGCCGCTGATGGTGACTCTCATATGCAAATCCGCAGGCGTTTTATTGACGGCCATGATGGTGTATTTGTTGTGGATACTGCCATCGGACATCTGGATAAACAGCGGTTGGCGCTCATGCACAATGGATAATTCAACCGGTGGAATATGCGTCAGCCCATAAACAATACCTGTGATGGACAGCAACAGGATAGCGCTATAAGCGATCACGCGCGGTCGCTTGAATAATGGTGGTAAAGGTTCTCCATCCATTTCTTTTCTGGAAGCATACCGAATCAGACCGCGAGGTCGGTTCACTTTGTCCATAATACTGTCGCAGGCATCAATGCACATGCCACAGGTGATGCAGCCTTCGCTCATGCCCTCCCGAATATCCACGCCGGTAGGGCAGACGCCCACGCACAGCTTGCAATCAATACAATCGCCACGCCCGTCGCTACCCTGGCCACGCAGCTTGCCTCTGGGTTCTCCACGCGATTCATCATAGGTGGGCATTTCCGTATCTTTATCGACCATCACACTCTGGATACGAGCATAGGGGCAGAGCCAGAAGCAGACCTGCTCGCGCATAAAACCGGCAAAGACATAAGTGAAGAAAATAAACGCTGCCAATACCACCCATGCAATCAGTGGTGCATCCAGCGTCAGGTAGCTATGCCACAGATCGTAGGCATCGGCGAAATAGGCGGCGAATGTGATACCGGTCAGGATTGAAATCAACAGCCACAGGGTGTGCTTGAACAGTTTGAGCTTAATTTTTTGCGCTGTCCACGGAGCAGCATCGAGCTTGCGCCGCTGGATCGGATTGCCCTCGATTTTATCTTCCAGCCAGGTGAACCAGTCTGTCCATATCGTCTGGAAACAGAAGTAGCCGCACCAGACGCGCCCTGCAACGGCGGTGACGCCGAACAGGGTCATGGCCAGCAGGATCAATACCAGTGATAACATCCAGACATCCTGGGGCCAGATGGTGAGCGATAAAAAATGAAACTGACGGTGCGGAATATCAAATAAAATTGCCTGATAGCCTTCCCAGCGGAAGTAGGGCACGATAAAGAATAGAATCCATAGGGTTGAGGTATACCATTTATACATGCGGAAACGACCGGGGATGCGCTTGGCATGAATGGTTTCTTCGCCGGTATTGACATGCCAGTGGGCTGCATCGGCGTAGAGATCTTCTACATTATTGTGCTGTTGTTCCGACATCT
>CAZDFL010000058.1:0-8814 GCA_964504835.1 uncultured Zetaproteobacteria bacterium | reverse complement strand
TGAACTCACAGGTTTACGAAATGGCTGTCATTGAGCAGCGTTAAGCATTCAGACAGCGAAACGGGGGCAGGGGTTTATTTGTGAATAAATTCATCACATTTGAAGGCGTGGATGGTTGCGGCAAGAGCACGCAGTTGCAGCGTGCGGCGACATGGCTGCGCGGGCTGGGAACGGATGTTGTGACGGCATTCGAGCCGGGCGATACGCCGCTGGGCAAAGAGATTCGAACACTGTTATTGGCGGGTGATTTTGTGCCGGTGCCGGAAACGGAATTATTACTGTTTCTGGCCGACCGGGCGCAGCATGTGCGGGAGGTGATTCAGCCCGCCCTGAAATCCGGCGCGTGGGTATTGTGTGATCGCTATTCCGATTCGACGCTGGCTTACCAGTTGGCAGCGCGAAAACTCGGCGAGGGTGCATCCAATTTGAAAGAGATGCTCAGCTTTGCCGAGTGCGGGGTACGTCCGGGGCTGACCTTGTGGTTTGATGTGTCGGTGAGCGAGGCGATGCGGCGCATGAAAAAACGGGCCGAGAGTGGTGAGAAGTCGACCCGGCTCGATGATGAAGCTGTTTCTTTCCATGCGCGCGTGGCTGCGGCATTTCAACAGCAGCATGAAGCTGAGCCGGAGCGCATTGTGCGCATTGATGCGGGGGATGGCATGGATGATGTGGAACGGCAGGTGATTGATGTGCTGAAACAGCGTTTCGGATTGTCAGCATGAATCGCTTGATTGGCCATGACGGCACGCTTAATCGATTTTCCGAAGCCCAAGCCGCCGATACGCTGCATCATGCATGGCTGTTGTACGGTATGAAGGGGATTGGCAAACACACGCTGGCCGAACACCTGGCCGGATTGCTGATGTGTGATTCGCATACTGCATGCGGTGCATGCCATGGCTGCAAGATGCTGGCGGTGGGTTCGCATCCGGATGTGTTCCGGCTCGGGCTGATTGAAGGCAAACGTGATTTGAATATTGAGCAGGTGCGCTCGGTGTTGTCGTTTTTGTCGCTGAGCGGGGCGGAGAGCGGGCGGCGTGTGGTGGTGCTTGATGATGCGGAACGCATGAATAAGCAGGCGGCCAATGCCTTGCTGAAAGGATTGGAAGAGCCGTCGGCAGGCAGTGTATTGTTGATGGTCTGTTCTGATCTGGAGCGCTTGCCAGCAACAGTGCGATCACGTTGCATGCTGGAGCAATGTGCGCCGTTGGCCGATGCGGATGTGCGGGCTGTGCTGCAACAACAGGAGAATCCGATTCAGAAGCAATATGTGGATTTGGCGGTGAGTCTGGCCGATGGTTGTCCGGGCGCGGTGCGTTGTTTGCAGGATGAAGCAACCGCCAGGGCATTGCTGGAATGGCAGGCCTTGGTTGCCGATCCGGTTCGTGCAGATGTGGGCAAAATTGAAGGCTGGATTCGAGTGCATGTTAAAACTGTGCCGCATATGTTGATCGTGCGCATGCTGACGGAATCGGTGTATCCCGCCTTGCAGGGCGTTGATGGGGCAGGGGCATTTAAAAGCAGGGAAACATTGCAGCAGGCGTTGTTTGACTGCGTTCGCTGGCCGGGCGATGTGGTGCGCCACAGCCTGCGCGCCGGGCCTGCTTTGCTGGCCTGTATTCTGCAATTGCGAGCATCATTGCGAGAAATGAAATCCGCCTGAGTCGGGTTGAACTTTTCACCATAGCGTACACAAATAATTTTTATCTGAGAGCCAAGATCAACAGCTTAAAGCTTGGAAAGTGCCTGAAACTTACTGGCGGAACTGGCATGGATTCTTCTATGCTCACCCATAACCATACGTAATCCGGCCAGTTTTTGATGGCGCCGTGTTTTGTCAATGGGCACATCTTTGGCGGACATGACATAATATGCTGATTTCCCTTTGGCTCTCGCTTTCAGGATAATGGCAGACTGGTTGATGCCAATGCGTTGAAGTCTCCTTAGCGCTGCAGATCGTTGGTTGTAAACGCCAAGGTAGGCCAACAGCCTGTCGGGAGGCATGCCATTGACGCCCTGCTGCCAAATTACCAGTGCCTGATCAATATGATTGCGCTTAATTCGCTGCCAGCCCTGCCGCACCCAGTTCGATGGGGCATTGCCCGCTGTTTTGTTATGCACGGCTGTTTTAGCCAAAGCGGCACTTTCGATGTCATCCTCATACACCTTCAAAACAACAGGGCGGTTATTAAAATGAGGCGGAATGCCGATTGAGACACCGTGTAGACCCCGATCTTCATAAAGATCCATTACAGCCTGTCTGGCCATAAAGAACGCATCGGGTAAGAAGTTCTGGGCTGCGAAAGGCTTGATAGTCTGTTGGATATCTACAGCGCTTATCCGTGAATTTCCTTGAACAACAAAAAATCCTGCCGTGGGTTTGCTGTGTTGATTGTTGTTCGGTGGAACAGATGTTGTATGAACAACACGGCTATCGGGTGCTGGCTGTGTTGTTTCGCTGAGCACGGGCGTGGCTCGGATCGAAAGAGAGTAATGGCGGCCTGCTGAATCAGTGCCGGTTCCTGCTGCTGCGTTGATGCTGCTCTCAATGACATTGAAAACGACAATGCCATCGTCTTTGGTGACCATAGCGCCGTTTAAGCCGGATGCACTGTATAAATCAATGACGCTCCGCATGGCGTTGGAAACATCCGTATTGGTTTTATGCGCACCGAGATAGGGTTGTAATTGAGACTGGATTTTAGCTGTAGGTATGCGCGAATTACCAGTAATAATAAATGTTCTGATGGTGCGGTCCTTGCCATACCCTGATTTTTTTTGGTGCGCGTTTATGTCTGCGCCCGTTGGAATTGTCGGGGTTTTAGTATTATCGGCGGAATTGGCGGAAAGGCGATCTGGTGTGTTAAATGTTTCCTGATGGCGTGCTTGTTGAGCGACAGGCGTTGCCACGCATGAGCATAAAAAAACGGCTATGCCGAATATGTACATATTTAATTTCATCAAGCCCTCTCGATATCATTCGTCCCTGATGCACAACGGGAAAAAGCAAAGCCAATCGCCGCTCATGCGTTTGTAAGCTGTCTCCATAAGCTATCTCTATATCCTGCCATCGTGCATGATGATTAGACAGAATTGTCTATGCAAGCATGCTGTTATTTCATGCTGTTATTTGATGCTATCGGGCAAAGCGGTTTCGGTGGCGCATGATGGCGGCTATAGTCGCCGTCGCCAGTCACGCATTGTCCTTTGCGGTGACTACTTAATTTAATAACCGGAGAACATCCACAGATGCAAAGCTATTACGTCACCACCCCCATTTATTATGTTAACGATGAGCCGCACCTTGGCCATATGTATACGACGATTGCTGCTGATGTGCTGGCGCGTCATCAGCGTTTATGCGGACGTGATGTGTTTTTCCTGACCGGCGTGGATGAGCATGGGCAGAAGGTGCAGCAGGCTGCCGAGGCGCGCGATATTGCCCCCATCGAACTGGCCAACCAGGTGGTGGAACGCTATCAAAGCCTGTGGCCGGAACTGGAGATTTCCAACGATGATTTTATTCGTACCAGTTCGGATCGGCATAAGGCAGGCGTGCAGGCAATGTGGCGGCGGCTGGAAAATGCCGGCACGATTTACAAGGATTTTTATGAGGACTGGTACTGCGTACCCTGTGAGTCATACTGGACGGAAACGCAGTTAAAAGATGCCGATGGTGAGAACTCAAAACATTGCCCGGACTGTAAACGTGCGGTGGAGAAGATTCAGGAAGAATCCTATTTCTTCCGTCTGAGCGCTTTTCAGGATCGTCTTGTTGAACACATCAAGGCCAATCCTGATTTTATTGCACCAGCATCCCGCCGCAATGAGGTACTCAGCTTTATCGAGTCGGGTCTGCGAGATTTGTCCGTGTCGCGCACTACATTTTCATGGGGCGTACCGGTGCCGGGCGATGAAAAGCATGTCATCTATGTGTGGATTGATGCGCTGACCAATTATCTCTCCGCGCTGGGTTTTCCAGAGTATGATCAACCCAAACACTGGCCGGCTGATGTGCACCTGATCGGCAAGGATATTTTGCGTTTTCATGCGGTCTATTGGCCAGCCATGTTGATGGCGGCTGGTTTGCCCTTACCCAAGCGTATTTATGCCCATGGCTGGTGGACTGTCGAAGGCGAAAAGATGAGCAAATCCAAGAACAATGCGCTGCGTCCTTCGGATTTACTTGAACAGTATGATGCCGATGTCTTGCGCTATTTTCTGCTGCGTGAAGTGCCATTTGGACAAGATGGCGATTTTTCCTTCACCGCCCTGAAGCAGCGTTATAATTCTGAGTTGGCCAACGATGTCGGTAATCTGCTCAATCGTTCGCTGGCCATGCTGAATAAATATCGCGCTGGTGTGCTGGGTGCGGTAGTCGAAGAAAATGAAACCGACCGCGCCCTGATTGCCGATGTCGAAGCCATGCAGCGCGAGGTGGCGGATTATCTGGACAAGCAGGCATTTCATCTGGCGCTGGAACGCATCAATGTCGTGGTACGCCACGGCAATCGTTATGTCGAGGATAATGCGCCATGGGCGCTGGCCAAGCAGGGCGATGATGCACGCCTTGATACGGTACTTTTCCATCTGGTTGAAACGCTGCGTCTGATAGCCTTGCAACTGTTGCCGTTTATGCCTGGAAAAATGGCGGGCATGCTGGGGCAGATTCTGGATCGTACGGTTCAGGCGGATGATTTCAGCTTCTCTGCGGATGGCGGCTGGGGACTGTTGAAGGCAGGGCACCAGTGCAGAAAACCGGAGCCATTGTTTCCGCGCATGGACTGATTCGCCAATCCTGCTAAAGTTTAGCGTTCATCATGCCGAAAAAGATTTTTCAGCGCTATATGCCGGATCACAGGAAGATACGTGATCATAAATGCTTGCGATGCTTTGGCACGCTGCTGCATAACCCGGCGCTGTGGCATTTGAACCGCCATTCTCTGGCGCGGGCTTTTTTCATCGGTTTAATCTGCGCCTTTATCCCTGTTCCATTTCAAATGGTGTTGGCTGCCGCCGGTGCCATTCTGATTTATGCCAATTTACCCATTTCCGTAGCGCTGGTCTGGCTGACTAATCCGGTCACCATGCCGCCGGTGTATTATGCCTGCTATAAAATAGGCGCATGGGTGATGAATTTACCGGAACAGGATTTTCATTTTGAATTGAGCATGGCGTGGATTCTCAACGGCATGGAGGCCATCTGGCAGCCATTTTTGCTGGGTTGCGCGATACTGGGGCTTATCAGCGGCGTGATTGGCTATATTACCGTCAAAATAGCCTGGCGCTGGACGGTGATTCGCCGCTGGCGTCGTCGGCATCAACAGCCTGCCGCATAAGCGTTGTCTATCTGGTCTGCTGTAGAACAGTCGATTACAGAAGAGATTCATCTGCCCTTTTCAATCACGCATAAATATCCCATTAGCGGCGGCAGCATCAATCGCGCCTACCGAATCGAAAACGATGATCAGCGCTATTTTTTAAAACTGAATCAGGCCGATCAACTGAATATGTTTGAGGCTGAAGCTGCTGGCTTGCATGAACTGGCGGCAGCGAATGCAATGCGCGTAGCGTTGCCAATTTGTTATGGCGCGGCTGCCGGGCAAAGCTGGCTGGTGACTGAATATATCGAATTCGGCAGTGGCGGGCGGGATTCGGATTACCTGTTTGGCCAGCAGATGGCAGTGTTGCATCGCCAGTCATCGGAACAATTCGGCTGGATGCAAGACAACACCATTGGTTCCACCGCACAGTATAACGGACACATGCAGGACTGGGTCGATTTCTACCGGGAGCGGCGTTTGCGTGTCCAGTTTGAACTGGTGGCTCAGTATGGCTTTCGTGCTTCCTTGCTGAGCAAAGGCGAGCGATTGATGCAATGCCTGCCTGCATTTTTTACTGGCTATGCCCCGAGACCATCATTACTGCATGGCGATTTATGGGCTGGCAATTACGCCTTTGATACGGCGGGGCAAGCGGTGATATTCGATCCGGCAGTCTATTATGGTGATCGCGAAGCCGATATCGCCATGACCAAACTATTCGGTGGTTTCGGCGCGGATTTTTATGCCGGTTATAACGAAGCCTGGTCGCTGGATGACGGATACGCAGTGCGCAAAACTTTGTACAATCTCTATCACATTCTTAACCACGCCAACCTCTTTGGCGGCAGTTATGCCGCTCAAGCCGAGAATATGATTGACCGGTTACTGGCTGAAATCTGAATACTCACCACGAAGTGCATGAAGTAAGTCAAAAGCATTCACCACAGAGTACGCAGAGTTTCACAGAGTAAAGGCAAAACCAATCGTAAGTATATGGTCTTTGCTTTTCATCTGTGTTCATCCGCGTTCATCTCTGGTTCAAGCTTATTTAGGTTCAGTTTTCCGGATTAGCTTTATCCGCCCGCAACCGTCATGCCGGAGATGGCGACTGAAGGCACGGCGGTGGAGCCAAACCAGCTGAGATCAGAGCCGACCATGGCGATGTTGGCGAACATGTCCTTTAAATTGCCGGCGATGGTGATGCCTTGAACAGGACGGGTAATCTGCCCGTTTTCAATCAGGAATCCGCCCGCGCCGCGCGAATAGTCGCCCGTGACACCATTGACGCCGAAGCCGATTAACTCGGTGATCAGCAGGCCGTTACCAATCTCACTAAGCATTTCCTGCTGCGTTTTTTCACCTGCTTGCCAGATTAGATTGGAGGAGCCGATGCCGATATCGCCGGTCAGGCCGCGCGAGGCGCTGCCGGTTTCCAATTGTCCTAATCGTTTGGCCACATAGCGGTCGGCCAGAAAGGTGTTCAGCTTACCCTGTTCGATAATGCAGTTGCGCGAGCAGCGTGTGCCTTCACCGTCGAATAAACGGTTGCCCATGCCGTCGGGATGATCGGGATTGTCTTCGATATGGACGAAGTCGGGAAATATGGACTGGCCCAGACTATCGCTCAGAAACGAGCGTTGCTGCAATACGGCGCGACCGTTGACCGCGCCAATCAAATGCCCGAGCAGGGAAGTGGCAGTGCGCGGTTCGAATATCACGGTGGTTTCGCCGCTATCCATGCTGCCGGGGTTTAAGCGGGAAACAGCGCGGCTGGCAGCTTCTTCTGCAATATGTTGAGGTGAGCGCAAATCAGTCGCCTTAAAGGCGCTATGCCAGGCGTAATCGCGTTGCATATCATCATGGCTGCCGGCGATGACCGATACGCTCAGCGAGACCGAGGCTTTGGCATATTCGGCGGCAAAACCATCGCAGGATGCGTAGGCGACGCGGGTGCTGCCGAATCCGGCATCAGCGCCTTCGCTATTGCTGATATCGACAGAATAATGGCGAGCGATATCTTCACATTGCATGGCCGCTTCTTTGGCCTGCTCCAGATTCCAGCCGGAATCATTACAGTTATTGCGCTGCTGCCAGGCATGCAGTTCATCCGCGCTCGGGTGGTTGGCACCGACCGGCGGCACGGCATCGGGATCGGGCTCGGAAATGCGTGCCATGGCTGTAACTTGTTCGGCCAGTTTGGTTAAGCCGGACTCGGACACATCGGATGATGAGGCGGTGGCGAAGGCCAAACCGTTCGGGGTTTCGATAAAGGCGCGTAAACCCAAGCCCTGCGCATCTTCACGTTCTACCGATTCGACTTGCCCGTTGCGAATGCTGATCGAATCGCCGGTATCGCAGATAGCCATCGCATCGGCATAGATTGCACCGGATTTTTTGGCCGCCTCAATCAGGCGAATGGCCTGTTCGGAGATGGGTTGATTGGTCGCTTCGGCAGGATGATTCATGCTTCGGTACCTCCCACGGTCAGTTCATCAATGCGAATGGTGGGTAGCCCCACGCCGACCGGAACCGACTGGCCGCCCTTGCCGCAAGTGCCAACGCCCGGATCGAGTTGCAGATTGTTGCCGATCATCGACACTTTTTGCAGCACCTCATGGCCGGATCCAATCAGGGTCGCGCCCTTAACCGGGTATTGAATCTTGCCATTTTCTACATAATACGCTTCGGAGGTGGTGAATACGAATTTTCCGGATGTGATGTCGACCTGACCGCCGCCGAAATTGACGGCGTAAATACCTTTATCCAGCGAGGCAATGATATCATCCGGATTGTCCTGCCCGGCCAGCATAAAGGTGTTGGTCATGCGCGGCAGTACCGGGTGGGCGTAGGATTCGCGTCGGCCATTGCCGGTCGGTTTCATGCCCATTAAGCGCGCATTCTGTTTATCCATCAGGAAGCCGGTCAGAATGCCATCTTCAATCAGCACGGTACGGTTGGTCGCTGTGCCTTCATCATCGATACTGAGCGAGCCGCGTCGCTCGGCAATGGTGCCATCATCAACAACCGTAATGCCTTTGGCCGCTACGCGTTTCCCCATTTTATCGGCAAACACAGATGTGCCCTTGCGATTGAAATCGCCTTCAAGACCGTGGCCAATGGCTTCATGTAACAAAATACCCGGCCAGCCCGGCCCCAGCACCACGGGCATCGTTCCTGCCGGTGCATCATGCGCACCGAGCCCCAGCAGGGCGAGGCGCACTGCTTCTCGCACCAGTTGCCTGGCTTCATCGCCTTCAGTCAGGCGGGAGATAGAAAAACGGCCACCGCCGCCAGCAGAACCGGTTTCACGTTTACCATCCTGCTCGACCACTACCGATACATTGAGCCGCACCAGCGGACGCGCATCGTGCATGGCTGCGCCATCCATGCGGATGATATGAATATCAGAAAACGAGGAAGATACATTGGCAAATACTTGTTTGACGCGCGGGTCGATACTGCGAGCCAATCCATCAAGTTCCTCCAGCAA
>CAZDFL010000057.1:0-8930 GCA_964504835.1 uncultured Zetaproteobacteria bacterium | reverse complement strand
GGCGATAACAGATTATAAAAGGGTTCGGGAATGCGATCCATCGAGCCGACCACCAACATCACCGCCATGGTTTCACCCAATGCCCGCCCCAGCGCCAGCAGAATACCGGAGCGGATACCCGGCCATGCTTGCGGCAATAACACGCGCCATAAGCGTTCGCTCCACCCCATGCCGAGGCTGGCGGCGGCATCGCGCTGTTCTGCGCTAACTTCCTCCAACGCATCCTGCGCCATCACCATGATGGTCGGCAGCACCATCACCGAGAGTAACAAACCGGCAGCCAGCAGATTGTGGCCGGTGAGCAGGTGTAAGCTTGATTGCAAAAAAGGTAACAGAATCCATAAACCCAACAGCCCGTAAACCACTGAAGGAATCCCGGCTAGCAATTCCATGCCCGTTCGACTCAGGCTGCGCCATGGTCCGGAGAGAATTTCGGTGCTCATCACCGCTGCGGCGATGCCTGTCGGAATAGCGATAGCCAGCGCAATCAGCGCCGCCCAGAAACTACCAATGATGGCGGCAGTCAGACCAAATAATTTTTCGTAGGGATACCAGTCGCCGGAAAATAGCGTACTAAAACCATATTGCTGCCAGTACGGCCACGACTGCTGCACCAGAAAACCCAGTATCAGCATCACCACAATCAGGCTAATCAGCGCCGATGCGCGCATCCACAGATTCAGCATCTCAAACTCGACAGAAACTATTCAACATGCTTTGGAGGTGCGGCTTTAGCCGCGCATGTTTTCAATGCTTGCGCAGCTGAAGCCGCACCTCCGAGGCTATTCTTCAATGTGATTGTGTCGTGCTGAATCGTTACAAACAAACATGCGATAATCAGCGTACAGACAAATAACCCGATTTTCTGACAATGGCCTGCCCCGGTTTAGAAAGCAGAAAATCGGCAAAACCGCGTGCTTCGGGTGATGCATTTTTGGGCAGCAATACGTGCAGGCTGCGACTAATCGGATAACTGCCATCGCGCACATGCTGAATATCGGGCAACACAGCCTGATCCCCCTCCCCAACCGCAATGCCGCGTACGGCGTCATTGAGCCACGCATTGGATAACATGCCGATGGCCTGATTACTGTGCGCCACCAGCGCCTGTTCCTCATTATTGGAGCCGGAAATCACCGAAGCGCCTGCTGCCCGAGCATGCGCATCACCCAATACTGCTTCGGCAAACACATGGCGCGTGCCCCGGCTGGCTTCTTTATCAATGACAAAAATCTGCGCATCCGGGCCACCGAGCGCTTTCCAGTTTTTGATCTTGCCACGATAGATAGCGGCGATTTGTTTCAGCGATAGTTGATGCACGCCGCCAACATACACCGCTTTGGAAACCACCACGGCCACCGCATCTTTGGCAATAGTCAGCACATCCACCTTGCCATCCAGTTGGGCCGCCTCTTCGGCATCAATCTCACGCGAAGCCATGCCGATGTCGGCGGTATGCTGAATCATCGAAGCAATGCCAACGCCTGAACCACCGCCGGATACGGTGATGGTCACATCAGGATGTTGCTGGTGATACACCGTAGCTGCGGTCGAAACGACTGGCAGCACGGTGGTAGAGCCTGCTGCATGCAGGGTTAGCGCGAATGCTGTTTGAGCCTGAATGCCAAACAGTATCGTCGCCAGAATAAGATATAATATGCGTTTCATGAGATTCCCTCCGGAGATGTCTATCGCGTGGTACGCAGCGGTGGTCAGTCCTGCATGCAATTACTTACACATGATCAGCGTTCGATCAGTTCGATGGCATAACCATCGGGATCGCGCACAAAAGCAATGACGGTGTTTCCATGTTTCATAGGGCCTGGTTCGCGACTAATCATGCCGCCATCAGCACGTATTTTATCGCATAGTGTATAAATATCCTCCGCAGCAATGGCAATATGGCCAAACGCATTGCCGTGATCATATGTTGAGGTTTCCCAGTTGTGGGTCAGCTCAATAACCGCCGTATCCGCTTCATCGCCGTAGCCGACAAAGGCGAGGGTGAATTTACCGCCGGGATAATCCTTGCGGCGAAGCAAGCGCATGCCGAGCACGCGGGTGTAGAAATAAATCGATTTGTCCAAATCACTGACTCGAATCATGGTATGCAGTAAACGCATCGAAACTCTCCTTGTTTTTGTAGCTGTTGTGGCTATCGGGGCAACAACCCCTGTTGTCTGGCCAACCATTTGGTCATCACCATCCACACCGGACTGAACAGCAACGTCATGGCAATCACGATCACCGTTAACTCATGCAGGGCAGGACTGAGAATGCCTGCAAAGCTGCCAACGGCGGCCAGCAGAAAAGAAAACTCACCGATCTGACTCAATAATCCACCGGTAATCAATGCCATGCCCCAACTCTCACCGAGTGCGCGCATGACAAATACATTCACACCCGAATTAAACAGGAAGACTACCGCCGTGGCACCGCCCACCAGCAGCGGGTGCGACATCAGATAATCCACATCCACCATCATGCCAACCGACAGAAAAAAGATCATCACGAAAATCACATATACCGATTCCAGATGTTCATGTATCCAGTCGGACTGATCACTTGATGCCAGTATCATGCCGGCCAGGAAAGCTCCAAGCCCCGGCGACAGACCCAGCCATGAAGTCAATGTGGCTGCGCCCAGACACAGCAGCAGCCCCAGCAGCACGCGTTTTTCAACACTGCCCTTGAGAAACCCAGGGATATGCAGCATGCCTGTTTTTATCAGGTAGGTGGCAATCGACAACAACGCGATACCACCGACGACCTGTTTGATTAGTTCGGATGCATGCATTTCATTATCGCCGATTAAACTCAGCACAATCATCATCGGCACGATGGCCATATCCTGCACCAGCAACACGCCAATGGCATTCTGACCGAACGGTTCATCCATTTCACCGGCATCCTGTAATTCCTTCAATACAACGGCTGTACTGGAGAGCGAAATCATAAATCCGAACAGAATGCCGAGATTGGCAGGCAGGTGGAATATCCACATCAGCGCCAGGCAGACCACAACGCTGATAGCAATCTGCACGGCTGTTCCGATCACGGCAATACGCCAGCGCTCCATCAGTCTGGGGATGGAGACTTCCATGCCCACGAAAAAGAGCAGCATCACCACGCCGATTTCACCCACGCGTGTCACGGTTTGCATATCCTGAATCACCCCGAACATCGACGGGCCAAGCATGATGCCGGAAATAATATAGGCGACGACAATCGGCAAACCAATGCGCACAGCCAGATAAGCAATCGCCAGTGCCACTGACAGCACAATGGTAATATTCATCATCATGGGATCCAGATGCATATTGGCTCCTTACCCCTTGAGAAAGTTTTTGTAATCTGCGAGCAGCGAGTCCACCGCCAGTTGGTAAAAGCGTTCACCATCTGCCACGCTGGCCAAGGCCGGATTGGAGCCAATACGGCCATCGGGAAAGCTACGTCGGAAACTGGCGGCATCGTAGATATCGCCGGTCGGCGCAATATCGGGTGTCATGGCGACCTGTTTGACAGCTTCAGGATGAGCATAATAACTCAGCGCCACTTCACTGACGGTGGCGTGATGCCCTTCGGCGTTGCCATAAAGCTCGGTGGCCAGTTCGGCAATCGAATCATCGCGCCACCAATTGGCCAGACGGCAACGCGGCGGCTGCCTCCCTGCTACATTCAATCCGGCATAGATTTCTGAAAAGGCAGTCGTAACCGGCGCAATATTGCCGCCGTGACCATTGAGAAAATAGAAATGGCTAAATCCGTGCCGATATAATGAATCCACCACATCATACACCACCAGCATCAGCGTGGACGGTTTTAGCGTAACGGTGCCGGTAAAGGCCATGTGATGCAGGCTCATGCCATAACTGATAGTCGGCGCAATCAGGATATCTTCAATATCCGCGATACCGGTGGCGATTTTGCTCGGGCAAATCGCATCAGTGCCAATCAAACCATTGGGGCCATGTTGCTCGGTTGAACCAATCGGAATAATGATGCCGGTGGAATGCTGAAGATACGATTCGACTTCCTGCCATGTGCTCAGCGCCAGTTGCATACAAACCTCCATTGTGAAGATCAGAAGCTTGCACCAGAGAGCACAGAGTAAAAGCACCAATATTTTGTCTATGATGCTCATTCACTTTCATTTATGGATTGTTATTTTGACTCCCTCTGCGCTCTCTGTGTCTGACATGAAGGATGCATAAATGCAGTGGGCGCATGGATGCGCAGGAGCTGCCTCTGTGGTGAATGCTTTTAATCTACTTTTTTGAAACGTCAGCTAAAAATGTTTGCAGGGGGTTGAATCGCATGAAACCGGCTCCTATATAGCAGTCACGAAATTAGTACATTAAAGGAGAAGTATCGATGGCAACTACAGTCCGTCCTTTGCACGACCGCGTTATTGTCCGCCGTTTGGATGAAGACACCATGTCCGCAGGTGGTATTATTATTCCGGATTCGGCAAAAGAAAAACCACTTGAAGGCGAAGTCATTTCTGCCGGTAAAGGCAAAATTCTGGAGAATGGCGATATTCGTCCGCTGGATGTTCAAGCAGGCGACAAGGTGATTTTCTCCAAATACGCCGGCACCGAAATCAAGCTTGATGGCGAAGATTTCCTGATCATGACTGAAAATGACATTCTGGGTGTCATCGAAGCCTGATTAAACACTGCGATTTATCTCCCGTTTCGGGCTGAAAATCGATCATAAAACTGAATACATAAGAAAACAGGAGAAACAAGAATGGCTAAAGACATTCATTTCGGTGAAGACGCACGCTCTCAGATGATGACCGGCGTCAACAAACTCGCTGATGCAGTAAAAGTAACCCTTGGCCCCAAAGGCCGTAATGTGGTACTCGATAAATCATGGGGCGCACCGACCATCACCAAAGATGGCGTTTCCGTCGCCAAGGAAATCGAGCTGGAAGACAAATTTGAAAACATGGGCGCACAGATGGTCAAGGAAGTCGCTTCCAAGACTGCCGATATCGCAGGCGATGGCACCACCACCGCAACGGTTTTGGCTCAATCCATTGCCAAAGAAGGCGTCAAGGCTGTTGCTGCCGGCATGAATCCTATGGATCTCAAGCGCGGCATCGACAAAGCTGTTTCTGCTGTTGTTGCCGAGCTGGAAAATATCTCCAGTGAAGTGAAAAATCAGGAAGAGATTGCTCAGGTAGGCACCATTTCTGCCAACGGCGATCCGGAAATCGGCCAGATCATTGCAGATGCCATGGACAAGGTCGGTAAAGAAGGCGTCATCACGGTTGAAGAAGCCAAGGGTCTGGAAACTGAGTTGGACGTGGTTGAAGGCATGCAGTTTGATCGCGGCTATCTCTCACCTTACTTCGTGACCGATACAGAACGCATGGAAGCGTCACTGGATGCTCCGTACATCCTGCTGTTCGAGAAGAAGATTTCCAATATGCGCGAATTGCTACCCGTACTGGAAGCCGTTGCCCGCACCGGCAAGCCTTTGCTGATTATCGCTGAAGATATCGAAGGCGAAGCGCTGGCTACACTGGTTGTGAACAAGGTTCGCGGCGTTGTGAATGTAGCTGCGGTTAAAGCGCCGGGCTTCGGTGATCGTCGCAAGGCGATGATGGAAGACATGGCAATTCTGACCGGCGGTAAAGTGATCTCTGAAGATCTGGGTCTGAAGCTGGAAAATGTAACCCTCGAAGATCTGGGTACGGCAGCTACGATTAAAATCAGCAAGGATGCCACCACGATTATTGACGGTGTTGGCGAAAAAGCCGATATCGAAGGCCGCGTTGCGCTGATTCGCAAACAGGTTGACGATACCACTTCCGATTACGACAAAGAGAAGTTGCAGGAACGTCTGGCCAAACTGGCTGGCGGTGTTGCAGTCATCAAAGTCGGCGCGGCTACTGAAGTTGCGATGAAAGAGAAGAAGGATCGCGTTGATGATGCGCTGCATGCAACCCGTGCTGCGGTTGAAGAAGGAATCGTTGCCGGTGGTGGCGTAGCCCTGATTCGCGCCCGCTCTGCACTGGAAAGTGTTTCTGGCGACAACCATGATGAAGATACCGGCGTCAATATCGTTCGTCGTGCAGTTGAAGAACCTCTGCGTCAGATCGTCTCCAACGGCGGCGGTGAAGCATCTGTTGTGGTCAACCAAATATCCAACAACGAAGGCCACTATGGCTACAATGCCCAGACCGAAGAATATGGCGATCTGGTCAAAATGGGCGTGATTGATCCGACCAAGGTAACGCGTGCAGCACTGCAATATGCTGCATCGATTGCCGGTCTGCTGATCACGACTGAAGCCATGATTGCTGATATCCCTGCTCCGGCAGCTGCTCCGGCAGCGCCTGATATGGGCGGCATGGGTGGTATGGGCGGCATGATGTAAGATTGCTTTGGGGGTCTCCCCCTGAGTAATCGAGCTGACGCTCACGTTAAAATACAAGGCGGCTTCTTCGGAGGCCGCCTTTTTTGCGTACCGGACTATCCTACTGCCCAGAGTAAAACCCATTGCTCCCTCGATCTGGCTATCGCGCTACATGGAGCAATACCCATTGCTCCATGTAGCTTGCTTCAGTAGCGTGCCGGGTTCTTAAAAACGGCGGGAGTAAAGCAAGTTTCCTGCTGATTCTTGAACCTGGGGTTTATCATGCTCGAATCAATGCGCAATCAGGCGCAATCATGGCTGGCCAAAGTGCTGCTGACCGGTATTGCATTGTCATTTGTATTATGGGGTGTTGGTGATTATTTCTCCGATAACGGCATAACCACTGTTGCTACTATCAATGACAGTCCCATTGGCAGCAGTGAGTTTTATCAAGCTTATGAGCGCCAGTTGAATGCTTACCGTTCCATGCTCGGCAAACAGTTCTCCAAGGATCTGGTCGCGTCGCTGCATGTCAAAGAGAACACCCTGCAAACTATCATCAACCGCCGCATTATGCTGGATGTCGCAAATAACCTGGGCATGGTAGCACCGGAGGCTGTGCTTCTTTCTACCGTTCAGAACAATCCTACCTTTCAATCGGCTGGCGCATTTGACCCCAAGCGCTACCAGATTCTGACCCGTAATATGGGTTTTGGTTCAGCCCAGGATTATGAAAATGACTTGCGTTTGAATATTATGGTCGATGCCCTTCAGAAGGCGATTGTCGGCTCGGTTCAGGTTAGTGAATCAGAAATCCGTGACCGCTTTAACCATGATTATGAACAACGCGTGATGGCGGCAATCATTGTTGATCCCGCCACGCAAATGGATAAAATCACTATCAGCGATACGCAGGCCAAGGCCTGGTATGAATCGCATACGCAGAATTATCAGTCACCGCTCAAAATCAAGGTCAATGCGGTGGAGATCAGTGCGCTTGCACTGGCGCAGGAGATGATCGTCGATGACGCTGAAATCAAGGCCGCTTATGACAAACGCAAAGCTGAATTTGCTGAGCCGGAACAGCGCAAGGCTCGCCATATTCTGATCAAGGTTGCCAAGGGTTCATCAGAAAGCGTGTATAAAATCGCACGTAAGAAAATTGAGTCCATCCAGGCGCGCCTCAAGGCCGGTGAAGATTTCGCCAAGCTGGCGAAAGAAGTATCGGAAGATGCCTCTACGGCAAGCAAAGGCGGTGAACTGGGCTGGTTCAAGGCTGGCGCGATGGCACCCCAGTTTGATCTGGCTGTATTTGCCATGGATAAAGGCAATGTCAGTGATGTGGTTGAGTCGCAGAACGGCTTTCACCTGATTAAACTTGAAGATGTGCGCCCGGCACACCAGAAACCGTACACCGAGGTTAAAGATACGCTGAAGGATGAACTGGTACAGGCCCGCGCCAACGATGAAGCCTATAAATTATCACAGGATCTCGACGATGCGCTGGGTATGGAAGATTCATTGAAAGCGGCAGCCGCATCACTGGATCTGAAAGTATTCAGTTCTGACTTGGTAAGCATGGCCGATGCGGAAGTCACGCCGTTGTTAACTGACCCTGAAATTCGCGCCAAGGCCTTCGCCACGTTACCGGGTCAGGCGGTGGAAATTGTTGAAGTCGGTGATGGCCGTTTTATTGCTTTTGAAGTGATTGAACGTCAAGAGCCGGATGTCTTGCCATACGAACAGGTTGTCAGAAGATCGAAAGTCGATGCCAAGCTCGAAGCGGCCAACAACAAGGCGCGTGAACTGGCCGATGAGATTCGCGCCAGCAAGGGCAAGACGCTGGATCAACTGGCTCAGCAATATGGTCAGGCCAAATATATTTCCAAGCCGGTGCGCAGCAATGGCGTTGGCGATCAGGCAGTGTGGCTGACCAGGCCTTTGCTGGATAAGGCATTTATGACGGCTCCCGGTGGATGGCTGAATCAGTCCATGCAAGTGGCACAGGGTTATGCCGCTGTTCGCATTGAGAAAACCATTGCGCCATCCGATGATGAGTATGCCAAACAAAAGGCCAGTATCGCCAGGCAAGTGAAACAGAGTAAGGGTGCGGTGCGTTTTGCCCGCTGGATGGCATCAGTGCGTGAAGGTTACGACATTGTCACCAATGACAAGGAACTCGAACGTTTCTAATCAACTGACGTAGGGGCAACCCCCTGTGGTTGCCCTTTTGGTTTTATATGCCTGCAACCTTTGCACTTTTGCCACCGCGCGTGGATGGGAAGGCAGGGCAACCACAGGGGGTTGCCCCTACGGCAGAGATTGTACAATCGTTTTGATCAATCCGGGTGGAGCCTTGCCGGACAGCGGTAATAACCACAGCGGCCTGTCCTTCGGCCATAACGGCGTCAGTTTCACGGCATCCTTGGCAGTCACTGCAATATGATCATGCAGGTTTAACAACTCGTGAACATCGCTATCCGTGAACAGGTAATGATCCGGATACGATTTACAACCGGCCAGCGCAACACCGCCGGATTTCAAATCATCGAAAAAACGCT